>NZ_KB944502.1:175413-274839 GCF_000389805.1 Cupriavidus sp. GA3-3 | reverse complement strand
GCGCATCCGGATGTGCAGGCGCTGTCGTTCGTCGGCTCGACGCCGATCGCCGAGTACATCTACACGGAAGGGACCAGGCACGGCAAGCGCGTGCAGGCATTGGGCGGCGCCAAGAACCACCTGGTGGTGATGCCCGATGCCGATCTCGACCAGGCGGTCGATGCGCTGATCGGTGCCGCGTATGGTTCTGCCGGCGAACGCTGCATGGCGATCTCGGTCGCCGTGGCCGTGGGCGATGTCGCTGACAAGCTCGTGCCGCGCCTCGCCGAACGTGCGAGCTCGCTGAAGATCCGCAACGGCATGGAGTCCGACGCCGAAATGGGTCCGCTGGTAACCGCTGCGCACAAGGCGAAGGTGGAGGGCTATATCGCCAAGGGCGTGGAAGAGGGCGCGACGCTGGTGACCGATGGCCGCGGTCATACCGTACCCGGCCATGAGAACGGCTTCTATGTCGGCGGCACGCTGTTCGACCACGTCAAGCCGGATATGACGATCTACAAGGAAGAGATCTTCGGCCCGGTGCTGTCGGTAGTGCGCGTGCATGACTTTTCCGAAGCGGTGGCGCTGATCAATGCGCATGAATACGGCAACGGCGTGTCGTGCTACACCAGCGACGGCGGCATCGCGCGTGCGTTCGCGCGGCAGATCCAGGTCGGCATGGTCGGCATCAACGTGCCGATCCCGGTGCCGATGGCCTGGCATTCGTTCGGTGGCTGGAAGCGATCGCTGTTCGGTGACCACCATGCTTATGGCGAAGAGGGCGTGCGCTTCTACACGCGCTACAAGAGCGTGATGCAGCGCTGGCCGGATTCGATCGCCAAGGGCGCTGAGTTCACCATGCCGGTGGCGAAGTAGGTTGTTGTGCCTATCGGGCGGGGACCGGGTTGACGGTCCCCGCTCCGTTCAGGCGCCAGCGGCCGCTTGTTTCACGCCTGAGTGCGGCTATTCCGCGCTGCGCGTGCTGGCCTGCCGGTAGGCGCTCGGCGTGCCGGCTTCTCCCTTGTTCCAGCAGGCGCGGAAGGCCTGCACGCTGGCGAAGCCGCTCTTCAACGCGATCGCTTCCACCGGCAGCGTCGATGCGGCCAGCAGCTTGCGCGCGCGTGCCATGCGCAGGGTCAGCTGGTATTGCTTCGGCGTGAGGCCGGTTTCCTCATGGAACAGGCGCGACAGGTGCCTGACGCTGACTGCGAAACGCTGCGCAAAGCGCGGGTCAGCGACGTTGGCTTCCAGGTCGCGCGAGATCGCATCCTGCACTGCATGCACCAGCGGATTGCCGTGCGAGCGTGCGCTGAACTGAGGTTCAAGCTGCGGATCGGCGCCGAAGCGCCGGAACGGCACGACGTTGTCGTGCGCCACCGCAATCGCGGCCTCGTCGCCGCAGGCGTTGGCCACCAGCCGCAGCGCCAGGTCGATGCCGGAGGCCACGCCGGCCGAGGTCCAGACATTGCCGTCGCGGACGAACACGCGGTTGTCGATTACCGAGGCATCCGGATGGCGCGCGCGCAGGCGCTTGATATGTGCATGGTGTGTCGTGCACAGGCGCCCGTCGAGCAGGCCCGCTGCGCCGAGCAGGAAGGCGCCGGTGCAGACTGCGGCCACCTGTACGCCGCCATTCCTGCCCTCACCAAAGCTCTCCCTCAACCATGCCGCGCTATCGTGCCACGCATTCGATGTCGTCAGTGTGTCCAGAAGTTTGCTGCCAACGGCGATGACCACGTCGCCGGCTTCGAGCCGGGCGGGCAGGCGTTCAACCCGGCCAAGCGCCGGACCCTGGAAGGACGTGACGCTGGAATGCGGGCCGACGCAGCGCACAGTGAGTGGCGCAAGGCCAAGTTCCGCCACGCTCGACAGGATCTGCAGCGGCCCGCCGAGGTCGAGCATATGGACATTGGGCAACACCAGGAAATAGGCGGTAGTCATCACCAGTGTGGAGATCGCAAGGCCGATGCCGGCATTCTCGCGCGAATCGCAGGCTTTGTATCGGCGATGGCCGAAAATTTGCTTTTCTGGTCCATGGCGTTGCCCCGGCGGGCGGCCGGCTTTCCTTAGCATGGTCAACGAACCCCTGCCAAAGAGAGATCGCCATGCACCGCACCCGCCTGCCCGCCGTCACCGTGGCCCTGGTCGCCATCGGCTTTGCCGTGATGTTCGTGTCGACCGCGGTCAAGGGCCTCTACCAGGTGTACTTCGTCGACCTCGCCACGCACTTCGGGCAGGGCCGTGCGCAGTTTGCCTGGTCCGGCAGTGTCTTTATGCTCGCCACCGGGCTGATGTCGCCGGTGGTCGGCGCGCTCAGCGATCGCGTCGGCCCGCTGCGCACCGCGGCCGCTGGGGCGCTGGCGGCAGGCATTGCGCTGGGTGGCGCGGCGCTGTGGCCGGGATCGCTGACGTTCTTCGTGCTGATGTTCGGCCTCGCCGGTGCGTTCGGGCTGGCGGCCATGACCTTTGTGCCGATGGGCATCCTGGTGGACCGGCTGTTCGAGGAGCGCAAGAAGGGGCTGGCCTATGCGGTGGTTACCAACGGCACCGCGATCGGCTTTATCGTGCTGTCGCCGCTGTGGATCTGGCTGCAGCCGCAGGCGGGCTGGATCACGGCGTTCGGCGTGGCCGGTGCGGTGTTTGCGTTGCCGGTGGCCGGCGCCTTGTGGCTGACTTCGCGCTGGGAGCCGGCGTCCGCACCGGCGCCACGCACGGCCGGGGCCGATGTGCCGGCATGGACGGTGGTGCGGCGTGACCCGGTGTTCTATGCGCTGGCGGCCGGCTTCTTCGGCTGCGGCGCCACCATGGCCTTTATCGACGTGCACCTGATCGCGTACTGGCAGGGGCAGGGCGTGCCGCGGCTGGCGATGGGCTATGCGATGAGCACGCTCGGCGCGCTGGAGCTGGCCAGCGGCCTGGTCTCCGGCGCGCTGGCGCTGCGCTGGGACAAGCACCGGCTGCTGGCCGCGTTCTACGCGCTGCGCTCGGCATCGATGCTGTTGCTGCTGGTGCCGGGCCTGGGCGTGCTGCCGTTTGCGGTCGGCTTTGGCGCCAGCTATCTGGGAACGGTGATCCTGACCTCGATGTTCTGCTTCGAGCGCTACGGCAGCCGGATCAAGGGCAAGGTGTTTGGCCTGCTGTTCCTCGGGCACCAGCTGGGCGCCTTCCTGACGGTGCAGCTGGGGGCGTGGTCGTTCGATGCCACGCGCAGCTACCAGCACAGCATCACGGCGCTGGTGGCGGTGACGCTGTGCTCCGCCGCGTGCTCGTGGCTTGGCCTGCGCCGCGCGGGGCCGTTGCCGGCACTTGCCAAGGGCCCGGCACATGCCGCGGTTCCCGAGGCTGCCAGCCGCTGAAGTGCCGATGCTGCCGCGGCTCCTTCTTGCCTGCGCGGCTCTCGCCCCGCTGGGGCTGGCGGCCCTGGCGGGGCCGTGGCCGCTGCGCGCGAGGATTGCAGCGCTGGCGGCACTGGCCCTTGCCGGCGCTGCACTGCTGGCGCTCGATCCGCTTGCCGCCGCCCTGGCGCGCGTGGACGGCATCCTGTCGGCGCCCGGCTGCGGCGGCTGACTTTGCCTGCGGTCAGGGCCGGCCAGCCTGGCCTTTTCTATCATTCGATGACGTGCCTGCCGCGCGCGGGCGCGCAATGTGACGCCTTCGCGCCGCGGCGGGCGTAAACTACCGCCCTTTTTCCGGGCCCGCGCGGCTTGCCGCCGCGTGCCCGGCCACAGTTGCATGGAGTCTGAATGAGCTTGTTCCGCACCAAGGACATCGACGCGATGCTGGCCGTCGCGCGCGATGACGGCCTGAAGAAGGTGCTGGGTCCAACCGACCTGGTGATGATGGGCATCGGCGCCATCATCGGCACCGGCATTTTCGTGCTGACCGGCACCGGCGCGCTGACCGCGGGGCCGGCGCTGACGGTGTCGTTCGTGATCGCGGCGCTGGCGTGCGGCTTTGCCGCGCTGTGCTACGCGGAGTTTGCCTCGGCGATCCCGGTGTCGGGATCGATCTATACCTACAGCTATGCCACGCTGGGCGAGATCGTCGCGTGGATGATCGGCTGGGACCTGCTGCTGGAATACGGGCTGGCCACGTCCGCCGTGTCGGTGGGGTGGTCGGGCTACTTCCAGTCGCTGATGGCGGGCTTCGGGCTGAAACTGCCGGCGGCGCTGACCGCGGCGCCAGGCTCGGTGCCGGGGGTGAAGTCCATGCTGAACCTGCCGGCGTGCCTGATCATGCTGGCCATCACCTGGGTGGTGTCGTACGGCGTGCGCGAATCCACGCGCATCAACAACCTGATGGTGGCGGTCAAGATCGGCGTGGTGCTGCTGTTTATCGCGGTGGGCGTGTGGCATGTGCAGCCGGCCAACTGGCAGCCGTTCGCGCCATTCGGCTTTGCCGGCATCTTCAATGCGGCGGCGCTGGTGTTCTTTGCCTTTATCGGCTTCGACGCGGTGACCTCGGCCGCGGAAGAGGTGCGCAACCCGCGCCGCGACCTGCCGATCGGCATCATCGGTTCGCTGGCGGTGTGCACGGTGCTGTATGTGGTGGTGGCCGCCATCATGACCGGCATCGTGCCGTTCGCGAAGTTTGCCGGCGTGGACCACCCGGTCTCACTGGCGCTGCAGTTCGCGGGCCAGAACTGGGTGGCGGGCTTTGTCGACCTGGGCGCGATCCTGGGCATGACCACGGTGATCCTGGTGATGACCTACGGCCAGACCCGCGTGATCTTTGCGATGTCGCGCGACGGCCTGCTGCCCGAGCGGCTGTCATCCGTGCACCCGGTGCATGCCACGCCGTATTTCGCCACCTGGATCGTCGGCATCGTGTTTGCCGCGATTGCCGCCTTCGTGCCGCTGAACGTGCTGGCCGAGCTGATCAATATCGGTACGCTGGCGGCCTTCACGCTGATCTCGGTGGCGGTGCTGGTGCTGCGCAAGACGCGCCCGGAACTGCCGCGCGCATTCCGCTGCCCGGGCGTGCCGGTGGTACCGCTGCTGTCGATCGGCTTCTGCCTGTTCCTGATGGCGCATCTGCAGGCGCTGACCTGGATTGCCTTCCTCGTGTGGCTGTCGGTGGGGCTGGTGATCTACTTCGGCTACGCGCGGCGTAATGCCGTGCTGCATAACCACGGCGGCTGAGCGCCTTCAGCCGCCGCGCCCGGCCGCGGCCTTCATGAAGGCCACCGCGCGCGGCTCGTTGGCATAGGCGGCGTTGATCCGGATCCATGCCGAGGTCTCGCCGCCCGGGCGGAAGTAGTTGCCTGGGGCCAGCGTCACGCCGTATTCCTCGCCCAGCGTCACCAGTTCGCGCGAATCCTCGATGCCGGGCGGGCGCGCCCACAGGAAGTTGCCGCCGGACGGCTGGCAGAACACCTCCCAGCCGTTGCCGGTCAGCTGCCGCACGGCATTGGCGCAGGCCTCGCGCACGCGCAGGCGCAGCCGCTCCACATACTTGCGGTAGCCGCCGCGCTCCAGCAGCGCCGCCGTGACTGCTTCCGCGAAGTGCGAACCGGCCACGCTGGTCAGCACCTTCACATCGACCAGGTCCTTGACCAGCGCCTTGTCCGCCACCAGGTAGCCGACCCGCAGCGAGGCCGACACCGTCTTGGAAAAGCCGCCGATGTAGATCACGTGCTCAAGCTGGTCCAGCGTGGCCAGCCGGTCGGTGAAGTGGGTCTGGAAGTCCGAGAAGATATCGTCCTCGACAAAGCGGAAGCCATGCCGGCGCGCCAGCTCCAGCAGCCGGAATGCCACCGGCGGCGCCAGCGTCGATCCGGTCGGGTTCTGCAGCACGCTGTTGGTGAAGAACAGCTTGGGCTTGTGCTGGCGCAGCAGCGCCTCGGTGGCGTCCGGGTCGGGGCCGTTGGCCGTGTGCGGCACGCCCACCAGCTGCACCCCATGCAGCCGCAGCAGGCCGAACAGGTTGTAGTAGCCGGGATCTTCCACGAACACGGTATCGCCGGGCTTGAGCAGGTGGCGTACCACCAGGTCCAGCGCCTGGCTGGCACCGGTGGTGATCAGCACTTGCGGCAGTTCGGCGGCGATGCCCAGCTGGCGCACGCGCAGCAACACCTGGCGACGCAGTTCCGGATGCCCCATCGGCGTGGCGTAGTGGATCACGCTGTCGATCTCATTGCGCGAGATCGCGCGGATCGCCTGCGTCAGCCCCTCGACGTCGCGCCAGGTCTCCGGCACGAAGCCCCCGGCCAGCTTGAGCGTGCCGCTGGGGTGGTTGAACTGCTCGAGGATGTGGTCGGAAAGATCCTCGGCCAGGCTCGGATCGGACCATCCGCACGCCGAGCGCCCCGCCAGCGGGCTGTCCGCCACATAGAAGCCCGAACCCTGGCGCGAATCCAGCAGCCCCTGCGATACCAGCCGGTCATAGGCTTCGATCACCGGGAAGCGGCTGATGCCGTTCTCCGCCGCCAACTGCCGGATTGACGGCAGGCGTGCGCCGGGCCGTGCTTCGCGGTTGCCGATCCACGCTTTCACGCCGGCAACGATCTGCTCGGTCAGTGGAATTCCGGTGGAAGCATCTAAGATTAGTTTCATGGGCAGGCAGCCGGGGGAAGCCGGTAGGCGCAGATCGCTACAAGCGACAACTGTCAGGGAAAACTACTGAACAGTGCATCGAAAACTGTTCACAACTGTACATGGGATTGTAGTGAGGGATGCGAATAATGGAAGCGTGGCGGAGGAAGGCGCCGGCTACCGTGATCATTCGGCATCCACGGGGGCCGGCGCCGGACGCGACCGCCGGCTATGAGGAGTGGGACATGCGCGAACTACGGACTTTCGAGCTGGACGAGCCTGGGCTGCCAGTGAGCTGGCGCGCCGGTTACGGGCAGACCGTCTGCGCGGTGGCGGGCAAGTTGTGGGTGACGGTGGAAGGCAGTCCCAACGACATCTGGCTGGAGCCGGGCACTGAGCTGGCGTTGCCGGAGGGCTACCGGGTGTGGCTGTCGGGCGATGGCGCGGGCGCGCGCTTTACGCTGGCACAGGTGCCGGCGCCGTGGTCGCTGCGGCGGCTGGTGGCGTGGCTGCGGGCGATGCGGCACCGGGTGGAGGAGCACAGCACGGATGCGTTCGGGGAGTGCCCCAGGATCTGGGCCTGAGCGGACCACTCAAGCTTTGCCGGAACGGCCACCTGAGGGTGGCCTTTTGTTTGCCCGGATGCTTGCGCGGCGCCTGCCGCGGGCGCCTACTCTATAGGGACAGCCCCGTCCCATGCACGCCGGGCTCGGGGTTCCGCCCCATTGCTTTACGTTAACGTCAACGTCATATAATCGATCGGCCCCGACCCGGGGGCGCAGCCCGCGCGTTTGCGGCCAAGCCGGCACAGAGCGGTACTTCAGGCGCACGCCGCGGTGGCAGCCAACACCACAGACGGTGGAGACAATGACCGACCTTTCCGATGTGCATGATGTGCGCCGCGGTGCGCCCCAGCCCAAGCCCACCGCGCAAGGCCGCGGTCCGGTCAACAAGGTGCGCTTTGTCACGGCGGCGTCGCTGTTCGATGGCCATGACGCCTCGATCAACATCATGCGCCGCATCCTGCAGTCGCATGGCTGCGAGGTGGTCCACCTCGGCCACAACCGCTCGGTCGAGGAAGTGGTGACGGCGGCGCTGCAGGAAGACGCGCAGGGCATCGCGATTTCCAGCTACCAGGGCGGCCATGTCGAATATTTCAAGTACATGGTCGACTTGCTGCGCGAGAAGGGCGGCGAGCACGTGCAGGTCTTTGGCGGCGGTGGCGGCGTGATCGTGCCGGACGAGATCCGCGAGCTGCAGGCCTACGGCGTGGCGCGCATCTTCAGCCCCGAGGACGGCCAGCGCATGGGCCTGGCCGGCATGATTGCAGATATGGTGCAGCGCTGCGACATCGACCTGTCGCGCTATGCGCCGGCCTCGCTCGAACCCGTCACCGGCGGCGACCGCCGCGCGCTGGCCCAGTTGATTACCGCGCTGGAGAACGGCAAGGCCGATCCGGCGCTGGTGCAGGCGATGCATGCGCAAGCGGCAGCGGCATCGATCCCGGTGCTCGGCATCACCGGCACCGGCGGCGCCGGCAAGTCTTCACTGACCGACGAACTGATCCGCCGCTTCCGCCTCGACCAGCAGGATGCGCTGTCGATCGCCGTGATCTCGATCGACCCGTCGCGGCGCAAGTCGGGCGGCGCGCTGCTGGGCGACCGCATCCGCATGAACGCGATCAACCACCCGAACATCTTCATGCGCTCGCTGGCCACGCGCGAGGCTGGCTCCGAGATCTCGCAGGCGCTGCCGGACGTGATCGCCGCGTGCAAGGTGGCGGGCTTCGACCTGGTGATCGTCGAGACCTCGGGCATCGGCCAGGGCGACGCGGCCATCGTGCCGCACGTGGACCTGTCGCTCTATGTGATGACGCCCGAGTTCGGCGCGGCCAGCCAGCTCGAGAAGATCGACATGCTGGACTTTGCCGACTTCGTCGCCATCAACAAGTTCGACCGCAAGGGCGCGCAGGACGCGTGGCGCGACGTGGCCAAGCAGGTGCAGCGCAACCGCGAGCAATGGCACGGCAAGGCCGAGGACATGCCGGTCTACGGCACGCAGGCGTCGCGCTTCAATGACGATGGCGTGACCATGCTGTACCAGGGGCTGCGCGCGGCGCTGGCCGAACGCGGCCTGAAACTGCAGCCGGGCGTGCTGCCGGCGCAGGCGGGGCGCATCTCCACCGGCCAGAATGTGATCGTGCCGCCGGCGCGCAGCCGCTACCTGGCGGAACTGGCAGACACGGTGCGCGGCTACCACCGCCGCGTGATGGAGCAGAGCCGCATTGCACGCGAGCGCCAGCAACTGCGTGAATCGAGCCGCATGGTGCAGGCCGCGCAAGGCGATGGCGCGGCGCTGGATGCGCTGGCGGCGGAGCGCGACAGCGCCCTCGGCCAGGTCGAGCGCAAGCTGCTGGCGATGTGGCCGCAGATGCGCGAAGCCTACAGCGGCGACGAGTACGTAGTGAAAATCCGCGACCGGGAGATCCGCACCGGGCTGGTTACGACCACGCTGTCCGGCACCAAGGTGCGCAAGGTGGTGCTGCCGCGCTTCGAGGACGACGGCGAGGTGCTGAAGTGGCTGATGCGCGAGAACGTTCCCGGCAGCTTCCCGTACACCGCCGGCGTGTTCGCCTTCAAGCGCGAGAACGAAGACCCCACCCGCATGTTCGCCGGCGAGGGCGATGCCTTCCGCACCAACCGGCGCTTCAAGCTGGTGTCCGAAGGTATGGATGCCAAGCGGCTGTCGACCGCGTTCGACTCGGTCACGCTGTATGGCGAAGACCCGCATGTGCGTCCGGACATCTACGGCAAGGTCGGCAACTCCGGCGTGTCGATCGCCACGCTCGACGACATGAAGGTGCTGTACGACGGCTTCGACCTGACCAGCCCGAGCACCTCGGTGTCGATGACCATCAACGGCCCGGCCCCGACCATTTTGGCGATGTTCATGAACACCGCCATCGACCAGCAGCTCGACAAGTTCCGCGCCGACAACCAGCGCGAGCCCACCGCCGACGAAGAAGCCAAGATCCGCGCCTGGGTGCTGCAGAACGTGCGCGGCACGGTGCAGGCCGACATTCTCAAGGAAGACCAGGGCCAGAACACCTGCATCTTCTCCACCGAGTTCTCGCTCAAGGTGATGGGCGATATCCAGGAGTACTTTGTCCACCACCAGGTGCGCAACTTCTACTCGGTGTCGATCTCCGGCTACCACATCGCCGAGGCCGGCGCGAACCCGATCTCGCAGCTGGCGTTCACGCTGTCCAACGGCTTCACCTATGTGGAGGCGTACCTGGCGCGCGGCATGCATATCGACGATTTCGCGCCCAACCTGTCGTTCTTCTTCTCCAACGGCATGGACCCGGAGTACAGCGTGCTGGGCCGCGTCGCGCGCCGCATCTGGGCCGTGACCATGCGCGACAAATACGGCGCCAACGAGCGCAGCCAGAAGCTGAAGTACCACATCCAGACTTCGGGCCGCTCGCTGCATGCTCAGGAGATCGACTTCAACGATATCCGCACCACGCTGCAGGCGCTGATCGCGATCTACGACAACTGCAATTCGCTGCATACCAATGCCTACGACGAGGCCATCACCACGCCCACCGGCGAGTCGGTGCGCCGCGCGCTGGCGATCCAGCTGATCATCAACCGCGAGTGGGGCGTGGCCAGGTGCGAGAACCCCAACCAGGGCAGCTTCCTGATCGAGGAGCTGACCGACCTCGTGGAAGAGGCGGTGCTGCAGGAGTTCGAGCGCATTGCCGAGCGCGGCGGCGTGCTCGGTGCGATGGAGACCGGCTACCAGCGCGGCAAGATCCAGGAAGAGTCGCTCTACTATGAGCAGCTCAAGCACGACGGCACGCTGCCCATCATCGGCGTGAACACGTTCCGCAACCCGGACGGCGACCCGACCCCGCAGAAGCTGGAGCTGGCGCGCTCCAGCGAGGCCGAGAAGCAGAGCCAGCTCGACCGCCTGCATGCGTTCCAGCAGGCCCACGCGGCCGAGGCGCCGGCCATGCTGGCGCAGTTGCGCCAGGCGGTGATCGACAACCAGAACGTATTTGCGGTGCTGATGGGCGCGGTGCGGGTTTGCTCGCTGGGGCAGATCACCCATGCGCTGTTCGAAGTGGGCGGGCAGTACCGGCGCAATATGTAGAGCCGGCGGCACCGCGCAGCAAGCAGTGCCCGATTACCGCGCAGGGCGGCCGCAGTGAAGGGTCGCCCTGCGTTACACTCGAAGGCTGTGCCGGCGGCCGCGCCACGGCAAACGTATTCGAGACAACCGCAAGCCAAAGATCATGGACACCCAGTACAACCCGACCAATATCTTCGCGAAGATCCTGCGCGGCGAGCTGCCGTGCATCAAGGTCTACGAGGACGACGATACCATCGCCTTCATGGACATCATGCCGCAGGCCGACGGCCATACGCTGGTGGTGCCCAAGGAAGCCGCGGTCAACCTGTTCGACCTGTCCGAGCAGGGCGCGCAGGCCGCCATTGTCGCCACGCAGCGCGTGGCGCGCGCGGTGCGCGCGGCGTTTGCGCCCGACGGCATCTCCATCGGCCAGTTCAACGGCGCGGCCGCGGGCCAGACCGTGCCGCACGTCCATTTCCATATCGTGCCGCGCTATGCCGACAGCGCGCTGCGCGGCCATGCGCGCGAGATGCAGGACCCGGAACAGCTCAAGGGCCATGCCCAGCGCATCATCGCCGCGCTGCGCGAGCAGGGCGCCTGAGCCGCGCCTGAACCGATCAATCAGCAATCCAACCAAGCAGAGGAAGACAAGATGAGCATCAGGACAGTGGGCATCGTCGGTGCCGGCACCATGGGCAATGGCATCGCCCAGGCCTGCGCAGTGGTAGGTCTCAACGTGGTGATGGTCGACATCAGCGATGCCGCCGTGCAGAAGGGTGTCGCCACCGTGGCAAGCAGCCTGGACCGTCTGATCAAGAAGGAAAAGCTGACCGAGGCCGACAAGGCCAGCGCGCTGGCGCGCATCAAGGGCAGCACCTCGTATGACGATCTCAAGGCCACCGATATCGTGATCGAGGCCGCCACCGAGAACTACGACCTGAAGGTCAAGATCCTCAAGCAGATCGACGGCATCGTCGGCGAGAACGTGATCATCGCGTCCAACACCTCGTCGATCTCGATCACCAAGCTGGCTGCCGTGACCTCGCGCGCCGACCGCTTTATCGGCATGCACTTCTTCAACCCGGTGCCGGTGATGGCGCTGGTGGAACTGATCCGCGGCCTGCAGACCAGCGACACCACCCACGCCGCCGTCGAGGCCCTGTCGAAGCAGCTCGGCAAATACCCGATCACGGTCAAGAACAGCCCGGGCTTCGTCGTCAACCGCATCCTGTGTCCGATGATCAACGAGGCCTTCTGCGTGCTGGGCGAAGGCCTGGCCTCGCCGGAAGAGATCGACGAAGGCATGAAGCTGGGCTGCAACCACCCGATCGGGCCGCTGGCGCTGGCTGACATGATCGGCCTGGACACCATGCTGGCCGTGATGGAAGTGCTGTACACGGAGTTTGCCGATCCGAAGTACCGCCCGGCGATGCTGATGCGCGAGATGGTCGCTGCCGGCTACCTGGGCCGCAAGACTGGCCGCGGCGTGTACGTCTATAGCAAGTAAGCTGCCCGGCACTTGCCGCGTGGTACAGCGGCCGCCTGCGGGCGGCCGCTGCTTTTTCCGGGGCCGGTTCCGGTTGCCGCCAAATCCCGCTTACACGGCGTTATATGCCGAAACACTCCGCCGCATCCGGTAACAGGAATGCGCGGTAGAGTGCACCCATTCCCATTACGACAAAACAAGCTCCATGGCTCACCCGATTCTCTTTGCTGCGTTGCTCGCGGGCGCAATGTCCCTGCT
This sequence comes from Cupriavidus sp. GA3-3, assembly GCF_000389805.1. Lineage (NCBI taxonomy): Bacteria > Pseudomonadati > Pseudomonadota > Betaproteobacteria > Burkholderiales > Burkholderiaceae > Cupriavidus > Cupriavidus sp. GA3-3. The sequence continues at coordinate 262,446 of NZ_KB944502.1, read as the reverse complement.
GGCGGCCCGTTCGGCGATGGCCCATGTGGACGTGGGCGTGCAGATCGGCGCGCCGGTCTATGCGGCGCCGGCTCCGGTCTATGTGGCACCCCCGCCGCACGTGGTGTATGCGCCGCGCCATCACGGCTGGCATGGCGACCGTTATTGGGATGGCCGTCGCTGGTATGGCCGCCATGAGTGGCGCGGCCGCCATCACCACTATCATCGGCATCATCACTATCGCCACCACGGCCATGGGCATCGCGGTCATCACGGTCATCACGGCCATCGCGGTCATCACGGCCACTGACCGCCGCACCGGCTGAGGCGCCGGCCGGCACCACCGCCCGGCCCGGCGTTCAGCGCAGCAGCACCAGCCGCGGCACCGCGTCCGCGCCGCTCCAGACCACCGCGTTCTGTTCGTATTTCTCGCCGAGTGCCCGTGCATCCGCCAGCGACAGCCCCGGCACCAGGAAGCTCGGCTCGGCCGGCCAGCCGTTGCGTGGATGCTCTCCGGCGGCTTCGATTGCGCGCAATCCCATCCTTGCCAAGTCTTGCGCCAGCGCTTGCTGGCGCTTTGCGTTGGTGTCGTCGTCGCAGCGCAGGCTGAACGGGTTGGCGGCGGTAATGAAGGCGCTCGCTGCCACGCCCAGCGCGCGGTGCAGCGCCGCCAGCGGGGCGCTGGGTTGGTCTACCCGCAATACCATCGGCAGGTCGCCCAGCACGCGGTAGTGCGTCTCGCGATAGGCCTGCAGCGTGGCGTCGTCGATGGCGCTGGCCATGTTATTCGCCGTACTGCCGCAATCCCTCCAGGTCCAGCACCTCGATCACGCCGTAGTCCACCCGCACCAGGCCCTGCTGTTCCAGCACCTTGAGCGCCTGGTTGGCGCGCTGGCGCGAGATGCCAGCGAGCAGGCCGATCTCTTCCTGCGAGATCTCCAGCGTCTTGCCGATCCCCGGATACAGGTGCTCATTGAACAGCGACGACACCGCGCGCGCCACGCGCGAATCGATGTCGAGCAGCCGCTCATATTCCACCGCGGCGATGAACTGTCCCAGGCGTTCGTTGAACTGGGTCAGCAGGAAGCGCGTGAACGGCAGGCTGGTATCCAGCAACCACAGAAAAGTGTCGCGCGGCAGGAAGGCGATGGTCGAGCGGCGCAGCGCCATCACGTCGTACTTGCGGATTTCCGACTTGAGCACCGCGCCTTCGCCGAACCAGCCGCCGGTGGGCACGCCGGTGAATGTGACCGACTTGCCCGAGGGCGACACCGTGGTGATCTTGACGATGCCTTCGAGCACGCCCATCCAGTGCTCGGCCATATCACCCTTGTGACAGACGTAGTCGCCCTGGGTGTACTCGTGCACGAACATGGCGCGGCGCACGCGCTCGCGCTGCTCGGGACTCAGGTCTGCTGCCCACACGCAGCGGTCGACAAAATCGTTCAGCATGGCCTGAATTTGCTCCGGTAGGGATTAACCCGGAATTGTCACCGGCGTGACAACCCGGGTGGATGGCATGGGCTATCTTACGATCACCACGGAGCCGGGAAGTGCCGCAAAACAAGGCACCACGGGCTTGATGCGCTGCGGCATGACTGCCGCCAGGCAAAACAAGCCAAGTATAACCACCGGACCGACGCTTGACACCGCGCGTGGATCCCCACGCCGGAGGGACAGGAGACAGCGATGCAGGAATCGTCGGCGACGACCTTCCCGCGATGGCTGCTGGCGCACGCCCAGCAGCGGCCGGATCATCCGGCTCACCGCGAGAAGGATCTCGGCATCTGGCAGACATACAGCTGGGCCCAGGCGGCGCAGCAGGTGAGGGCACTGGCTTGCGGGCTGGCCGCACTCGGTTTCAGGCGTGGCATGAATCTGGCGGTGGTGGGCGACAACCGCCCGCGGCTGTACTGGGCCATGACCGCGGCGCAGGCGCTGGGCGGTGTGCCGGTGCCGCTGTACCAGGACGCCATCGCCAACGAGATGGTCTACGTGCTCAACGATGCGGAGATCGAGTTCGCCATCGTCGAGGACCAGGAGCAGGTCGACAAGCTGCTGGAAGTGGAAGCGCAGCTGGCCGAGTCCGGCCGCGCCGTGCGCCACGTCATCTTTGAAGACCCGCGCGGCCTGATGGACTACGACCATCCGTCGCTGATGTCTTATGAACAGCTACAGGAACTGGGCCGCGAGTTCGACCAGGCGCACCCGGGCTTCTATGACGAGGCCATCGCCGCCGGCCAGCCCGACGACACCGCGATCATCCTCTATACCTCCGGCACCACCGGCAAGCCCAAGGGCGTGTGCCATTCGCACTACGGCCTGATCGGCGCGGCGCGCAACGGCTGCGCCTTCGACAAGCTCAGCGCGGACGACGACGTGCTGTCCTACCTGCCGATGGCATGGGTGGGCGACAATCTGTTCTCATACGCGCAGGCGATGGTGGCGGGCTTCACGGTGAACTGCCCGGAATCGCGCGAAACGGTGATGACCGACCTGCGCGAGATCGGCCCCACCTACTACTTTGCGCCGCCGCGCATCTATGAAGGGCTGCTGACGCAGGTGATGATCCGCATGGAGGATGCCGGCTGGATCAAGCGCAAGCTGTTCCACTGGGCCATGGACGTGGCGAAGCGCTGCGGCACCGATATCCTCGACGGCAAGCCGGTATCGCTCGCGGACCGCGCGCGCTACGCCCTTGGCGAAGCGCTGGTCTACGGCCCGTTGCGCAATGTGTTGGGCATGAGCCGCATCCGCGTGGGCTATACCGCGGGCGAGGCGATCGGACCGGACCTGTTCCGCTTCTACCGCTCGATCGGCGTGAACCTGAAGCAGTTCTACGGCCAGACCGAGACCTGCGCCTATGTGTGCCTGCAGCCGGACGGCAAGGTCAAGTTCGATTCAGTCGGCCCGGCGGCGCCCGGCATGGAAATCCGCATCGCCGACAACGGCGAGGTGCTGGTGCGCGGCGTGGGCCTGCTCAAGTCCTACTACAAGCGCGATGACGCCACGCGCGAGGCCATCAACGACGAGGGCTACTTCATGACCGGCGACGCCGGCGTGATCGACGCCGACGGCCACCTGAAGATCATCGACCGCGCCAAGGACGTGGGCAAGCTGGCCGATGGCTCGATGTTCGCGCCAAAGTACATCGAGAACAAGCTCAAGTTCTTCCCGTACATCAAGGAAGCGGTGGCCTTCGGCAATGACCGCGACCAGGTCTGCGCGTTTATCAATATCGACTTCGAGGCCGTGGGCAACTGGGCCGAGCGCCGCCACCTGCCGTACGCCGGCTATGTCGACCTGGCCGCGCAGCCCGAGGTGCTGGAAATGATCGGCGAATGCGTGAACCAGGTGAATGCCGACCTGGCCAACGACCCGATGCTGGCCGGATCGCAGGTGGCACGCTTCCTGGTCCTGCACAAGGAACTGGATCCGGACGACGACGAGCTCACGCGCACGCGCAAGGTGCGCCGCGGCTTTATCGCCGACAAATACGGCGTGCTGGTGGAGGCGCTCTATGCGGGCAAGTCCGAGCAGTTCATCGAGACGCGCGTCAAGTTCGAAGACGGACGCGAGGGCAGCGTGTCGGCCACGCTGAAGCTGGTCAATGCGAAGCGCCTGCCGGTGGCGGCGCGCGCAGCATGAGCGAGGGCAGCAAGATGACGCAAGTAGCCTGGCAAGGCGCGGGGCAGCGCGAATGGGCGGGGACGGCACGCACGGATGCCAGCGGTGCCGGCAGCGGCGGCGCGATCGCACCCACGGGTCCGATGTCTCCTGCGGAACTGACGGATGACAGCGGCGCGCATCCCGGCACGCAGCGCGCGCAGCGCACCGGCGAACAGGCGCGCACCGGCGGCGAGGTGATCCTGGACCTGCAGCATATCTCGCTGTCGTTCGGCGGGGTCAAGGCGCTGACCGATATCTCGTTCGATGTGTGCGAGCACGAGGTGCGCGCCATCATCGGCCCCAACGGCGCCGGCAAGAGTTCGATGCTCAACGTGATCAACGGCGTCTATCACCCGCAGCAGGGACGCATCGTGTTCCGCGGCGAGGAGCGCAAGCAGATGCACCCGACCGCCGCGGCGCGCCAGGGCATTGCGCGTACCTTCCAGAACATCGCGCTGTTCAAGGGCATGACGGTGCTGGACAACATCATGACCGGGCGCAACACGCAGTTCCGCACCGGGCTCTTCGCCCACGCGCTGTGGTGGGGCCCGGCGCGCAACGAAGAGATGCGCCATCGCCAGAAGGTCGAGGAAGTGATCGACTTCCTCGAGATCCAGTCGATCCGCAAGACCCCGGTCGGGCGCCTGCCGTATGGCCTGCAGAAGCGCGTCGAACTGGCGCGCGCACTCGCGGCCGAGCCCTCGATGCTGCTGCTGGACGAGCCCATGGCCGGCATGAACGTGGAAGAGAAGCAGGACATGTGCCGCTTCATCCTGGACGTGAACCGGCAGTTCGGCACCACCATCGTGCTGATCGAGCACGACATGGGCGTGGTGATGGATATCTCCGACCGCGTGGTGGTGCTCGACTACGGCAAGAAGATCGGCGACGGCACGCCGGAAGAGGTCAAGGGCAACCCTGACGTGATCAAGGCGTACCTGGGCACTTCGCACTGAGGCTCTGAACCATGACGTTCTTCTTTGAAATCCTGATCGGCGGCTTGCTCTCTGGCCTGATGTACTCGCTGGTGGCGCTGGGCTTCGTGCTGATCTACAAGGCCTCGGGCGTGTTCAACTTTGCCCAGGGCGCGATGGTGTACTTCGCCGCGCTGGCGGTGGTGGGGCTGATGGACAAGGGCCTGCCGATGTGGGCCGCGGTGATCGGCGCCTTCGTGGTGATGATCCTGGTCGGCATGAGCACCGAGCGCTTCGTGCTGCGCAAGCTGGTCAACCAGCCGCCGATCACGCTGTTCATGGCGACCATCGGGCTGTCGTTCTTCCTCGAGGGCCTGGGGCCGCTGCTGTTCGGCAATGAGGTGCGCCCGATCAACCTGGGCATCGTCGACGAGCCGATCGAGTCGATCATGACCAACTTCAACATCGTGCTGTCCAAGTTCGATATTGCGGCGGCGGCCATTGCCGGCCTGCTGGTCGGATCGCTGGCGCTGTTCTTCCAGTACACCAAGGTCGGACGCGCGCTGCGCGCGGTCGCTGACGACCACCAGGCAGCGCTGTCGCTGGGCATCCCGCTGCAGAACATCTGGGCGATCGTGTGGGGCGTGGCGGGTTTCGTCGCGCTGGTGGCCGGCATGCTGTGGGGCTCGCGCAATGGCGTGCAGTTCGCGCTCACGCTGACCGCGCTCAAGGCGCTGCCGGTGCTGATCCTGGGCGGCTTCACCTCGGTGCCCGGCGCCATCGTCGGCGGGCTGATCATCGGTGCCTCGGAGAAGCTGGCCGAGATCTATATCCCGCCGGTGTTCCAGTCCATGTTCGGGGGCAACTTCGGCGGCATCGAAGGGTGGTTCCCGTATGTGTTTGCCTTGCTGTTTCTGCTGGTGCGGCCCGAAGGGCTGTTCGGCGAGAAACACATCGATCGCGTCTGACCGACTTCGCACAGGAGACTTGCCATGTTTTATCGTGAAGCCGGCCAGTTCAAGACCAGCTACGTCGCCGACAGCCAGATCTTTCCCATCCGCCAGGACCGCATCGGCTTTGCCGTGCTGATGGCGGTGGCCTTCGTGGCGATCCCGTTCGTCGGGTCGGAATACTGGTTCTCGGCCATCCTGATCCCGTTCCTGATTTTCTCGCTGGCGGCACTGGGGCTGAATATCCTGACCGGCTATGCCGGCCAGCTGTCGCTCGGTACCGCGGCCTTCATGGCGGTGGGTGCCTACGCGGCCTACAATTTCCAGCTGCGCGTGGAAGGCATGCCGGTGCTGCTGACATTCGTGATGGCGGGCCTTTCCGCGGCATTGGTGGGGGTGGCCTTCGGCCTGCCGTCGCTGCGCATCAAGGGCTTCTACCTCGCGGTGGCGACGCTGGCGGCGCAGTTCTTCGTGGTGTGGGCGCTGACCAAGTTCCCCTGGTTCTCCAACAACAGCTCGTCGGGCGTGATCACGGCGCAGCGGCTGGACCTGTTCGGCTTCGCCATCGACACCCCGCTGAAGAAGTACCTGTTCGTGCTGGCCATCGTCACGGTGCTGGCGCTGGCGGCCAAGAACCTGGTGCGCTCGGCCACCGGGCGCGCATGGATGTCGGTGCGCGACATGGACGTGGCGGCAGAGGTGATCGGCATCCCACTGATGCGCACCAAGCTGCTGGCGTTCGCGGTCAGCTCGTTCTACTGCGGCGTGGCCGGCGCGCTCTATGCGTTCTGCTACCTGGGCTCGGTCGAGCCGGACGGCTTCTCGCTGGACCTGTCGTTCCGCGTGCTGTTCATGATCATCATCGGCGGCGTGGGCAGCATCCTGGGCTCGTTCCTGGGCGCGGCCTTCATCCTGCTGCTGCCGATCTTCCTGGACAACGTGCTGCCGTCGCTGGCCGCGCTGCTGCACCTGCCATTCACCAATGCCACCGTGTCGCACATCCAGCTGATGGTGTTCGGCGGGCTGATCATCTTCTTCCTGATCGTGGAGCCGCACGGGCTGGCCCGGCTGTGGCAGATCGCCAAGGAGAAGCTGAGGCTGTGGCCGTTCCCTCATTGACGGGAGGGGGCCTGTATTACCGCAGTTCCTGTGTGAAGTTCTGAAGCTTACGCATAACGAAACGCTCCCTTGAGGGCGATGGAGACTGTCATGACCAACCTGATTCGCAATGTGCAACGCGCCGCCCTGGTGGTCAGCGCCGCGGCGGCACTGCTGGCGCCGGCGGCGCCGGCCATGGCGCAGAGCAACGAGCAGTTCGTGGCGCTGCCAAGCTACCGCGTGGGGCCGTATGGCGCCAACGGCCAGTCCTGGTATGGCGGCTTCATCGACTACCTCAACTACGTCAACCTGAAGGAAGGCGGGGTCAACGGCGTCAAGCTGTCGTGGGAAGAGTGCGAGACCGAGTACAACAACGCCAAGGGCGTGGAGTGCTATGAACGCCTGAAGTCCAAGAACGCCACCACCAAGGGCACGGCCTACCACGCCATGTCCACCGGCATCTCGTACGCGCTGGTCGACAAGACCGCTGCCGACAAGGTGCCGCTGGTGATGATGGGCTACGGCCGCACCGACGCGGTGGATGGCTCGGTGTTCCCGTATGCGTTCCCGCTGGTGACTACGTACCAGATGCAGGTCTCGGCCATCGTCAAGTACCTGGCCTCGAAGAACGGCGGCTCGCTGGCCGGCAAGAAGATCGTCTACCTGTATCACGACTCGGCCTATGGCAAGGAGCCGATCGTGGCGCTGCAGGCCGAGGCCAAGCTGGGCAAGTTCAACCTGGTGGAGATCCCGGTGGCGCACCCCGGCAACGAGCAGGGCGCGCAGTGGCTGAAGATTCGCCAGGAGAACCCCGACTACGTGATCTTCTGGGGCTGGGGCGTGATGAACCAGACCGCGCTGAAGGCCGCGCAGAAGGTGGGTTTTGCGCGCGACAAGATAATCGGCTCGTGGTGGGCCGGCTCGGAGGAAGACACGGTGCCGGCGGGTGATGCCTCCAAGGGCTACATGAGCGCCACCTGGAACGTGGCGGGCCGCAACGTGCCGCTGATCGCCGATATCGAGAAGGTGGTCTACGGTGCCGGCAAGGGCAATATGCAGGACAAGAACAAGGTGGGTTCGGTGCTGTACAACCGCGGCGTGTCGGCGGCGGTGGTGACGGTGGAAGCGGTGCGCGTGGCGCAGGCCAAGTTCGGCAAGGGCAAGCCCATGACCGGCGAGCAGATGCGCTGGGCCTTCGAGAACCTGAACCTGACCAACGCGCGCCTGCAGCAACTGGGCGCGACCGGCCTGCTGCCCGAGATCAAGACCAGCTGCGACAACCACGAGGGCTCGGGCAAGGTGAAGATCCAGCAGTGGGACGGCACCAAGTGGGTGGTGGTGTCGGACTGGATCGAGGGCAACAAGGGCCTGATCCACCCGCTGTTCAAGGCCACGGCGGCGCAGTACGCGAAGGAGAAGGGGATTACGCCGGCTTGTTCGAAGTCCTGATAGCAACCTGGCGGGCATGCGGTGCCTGGCGCCGCGTGCTCGCCTGAGCCGAACCGTCTTACCAACACGAGCCGCACCATGAGCCTTCTGTCCGTCAACAATATCGAAGTCATCTACGATCACGTGATCCTGGTGCTCAAGGGCGTCTCGCTCGAAGTGCCGGAAGGCAAGATCGTGGCGCTGCTCGGCGCCAACGGCGCGGGCAAGACCACCACGCTCAAGGCCATCTCCAACCTGCTGCAGGCCGAGCGCGGCGATGTCACCAAGGGCTCGATCGAATATCGCGGCGACCGCGTCGACCAGCTCACGCCCAACGACCTGGTGCGCCGCGGCGTGATCCAGGTGATGGAAGGGCGCCACTGCTTCGCGCACCTGACCATCGAAGAGAACCTGCTCACCGGTGCCTACACGCGCGGCCTGTCGCGCGGCCAGACGCGCGACGAGCTGGAAAAGATCTACGAATACTTCCCGCGGCTGAAGACGCGCCGCAAGTCGCAGGCCGGCTACACCTCCGGCGGCGAGCAGCAGATGTGCGCGATCGGCCGGGCCATGATGGCCAAGCCCGCGATGATCCTGCTGGACGAGCCTTCGATGGGGCTGGCGCCGCAGATCGTCGAGGAGATCTTCGAGATCGTGCGCGGCCTGAATTCGCGCGAGAACGTCAGCTTCCTGCTGGCCGAGCAGAACACCATGGTGGCGCTGCGCTATGCCGACTACGGCTACATCCTGGAAAACGGCCGCGTGGTGATGGACGGCGACGCCGAGTCGCTGCGCACCAACGAGGACGTCAAGGAGTTCTACCTGGGCGTGGCCGCCAACGATGCGGACGACGGTGCCGGGCGCAAGTCGTTCCGCGATGTGAAGAGCTACCGGCGCCGCAAGCGCTGGCTGGCGTAGGCACCCGACCGATTTCATCCGGCATTGCCACCACGCGCCCAGCGGCGCGGCGGCATGCCGCATCCCATTCCCTGACGCATAGCACCATGCCAGAACACTTCGATTCGCTCGAAACCCGCGCGCCGGAAGTCCGCGAGCAGGCGCTCCTTGCCGCCCTGGCACGCCAGGTGGCCCATGCGCGCGACAACGCGCCTTACTTTGCCGAGATGCTGGGCGGCGTCGACCCGCGGCTGCTGAGCTCGCGCGCGGCGCTGGCGGCGCTGCCGGTCACGCGCAAGTCGGACCTGACCGCGCGCCAGCGCGCACTGCCGCCGCTGGGCGGGCTCAACGCCACGCCGCTGGGCAAGCTGCGCCATGTGTTCCAGTCGCCCGGCCCGATCCATGAACCCGACGGCCATGACGCCGACTGGTGGCGCGTGGCCCGCGCCATGCATGCGGCGGGCTTCCGCGCCGGCGAGCTGGTCTACAACACCTTCTCCTACCACTTCACCCCGGCCGGCATGATGATGGAGACCGGCGCGCACCGGCTGGGCTGCTGCGTGTTCCCGGCCGGCGTCGGCCAGACCGATTCGCAGGTGCAGGCGCTGGCCAGCCTGCAGCCCACGGCCTACGCCGGCACGCCGTCGTTCCTGAAGCTGCTGCTGGAGCGCGGCGACGAGCTGGGCACGCCCTGCACCAGCCTGGCCAAGGCGCTGGTCTCGGGCGAGGCGCTGCCGCCGTCGCTGCGTGCCTGGTTCCAGGCGCGCGGCGTGCGCGTGCAGCAGATGTATGGCACCGCGGATGTCGGCCTGATTGCCTATGAGACCGAGGGCGGCGATGGCTGGGTGGTGGACGAGGGCGTGCTGGTAGAGATCGTCGAGCCCGGCGGTTCCCGGCCGATGCCCGAGGGCGAGACCGGCGAGGTGGTGGTGACGGTGCTGGGCAACGGCGACTACCCGCTGATCCGCTTCGGCACCGGCGACCTCTCGGCCATCGTGGCGGAGTCGTCGCAGCGGCCCAGCCCGTGCGGGCGCACCAATATCCGACTCAAGGGCTGGCTGGGCCGTGCCGACCAGGCCACCAAGGTCAAGGGCATGTTCGTGCATCCCGGGCAGGTGGCAGACGTGCTGCGGCGGCATCCGGAGATCCGCGCGGCGCGGCTGGTGGTGACTGGCGACCCAGGCGCGGACGTGATGACGCTGCGCTGCGAGGCTACGCGCGAGGATGGTGACTTGCAGCGTGCGGTGGCGGAATCGCTGCGCGAAGTGATGCGGCTGCGCGGTGAAGTAGCTTTCGTTGCGGCGGGGTCGTTGCCGCAGGATGGGAAGCTGATCGAGGATGCGCGCAGCTACGATTGAGTTGGGTGGCGGCTGGCAGGATCGACTTCGTTGATACGCTGGCAGCCCTCTCCCCCGGCCCTCTCCCGCAGGCGGGAGAGGGGCCGGCCGGGGATAGGGCCGGTGCGTCGACGGAGTGACGCGCTTCAATACGCCCGCATCCTCAAGACTTCCCCCCCTCCACCGGCCGCGTCGGCAGCCGGACCATCCAGACACTCACCCCCACCGCGCAAGCCAGCAACGCCGCCGAGGCAAGCGGCCGCGCCCGCAGCATCCACGCGGTCGTCCCCATCGACGCCCACATCATCGACAACGCCAGGCACTTGGCCCGGAAGGGAATGCTGCGATGGCGCTGCCAGTCGCTGACCAGCGGCCCGAAGCGCGGATGTCCCAGCAGCCATTCATGGAAGCGCCGGGATCCCCGCGCGAAGCATGCCGCGGCCAGCAGCACGAATGGCGTGGTCGGCAGCACCGGCAGGAAGATGCCGATCACCCCCAGCAGCAGGAAGACCGCGCCCAGCACCACCCACATGGCGCGCAGCGCCTGCTGCCGGCGGCTCAACGTGGCGTCGGAATCGGGCGGGGTGGTGGAGCTTGGACCAGGCAATGGTTGAATGAAGGGCCGCAATAGCGGCCCGGTAAAAACCTCGGTTAGCGCGCGATACCCAGGCGCGCCTTGGCGGCATCGTACTCCGCTTTCATGCGCGCGACGATTTCGCCGGCGGTGGGGATGTCGTGGATCTGGCCCACGCCCTGGCCGGCGCCCCAGACGTCCTTCCATGCCTTGGCCTTGGAGGCGCCGCTGGAGAAGTCCATCTTGCTCTTGTCGGCCACCGGCAGGTTGTCCGGATCCAGCCCCACGTTGCTGATGCTTTCGCGGATGTAGTTGCCGTGCACGCCGGTGAACAGGTTGGTGTAGATGATATCGGCGGCGGCCGAGCTGGTGATCGACTGCTTGTACGATTCCGCCGCGTGGGCCTCCTGCGAGGCGATAAAGCGCGTGCCGACGTAGGCAAAGTCCGCGCCCATGGCCTGCGCGGCCAGCACCGCCTCGCCGGTGGCGATCGAGCCCGACAGCGCGATCGGGCCGTCGAAGATCTTGCGCACCTCGCCCACCAGCGCGAACGGCGACAGCATGCCGGCATGGCCGCCGGCGCCGGCGGCCACCAGGATCAGGCCGTCGACGCCGGCCTCGATCGCCTTCTCGGCATGGCGCATGCTGATCACGTCGTGCAGCACGATGCCGCCATAGCTGTGCACCGCGTCGATCATTTCCTTGACCGGTGCGCGCAGCGAGGTGATGAAGATCGGCACCTTGTGGTCCACGCACACCTTTACGTCGTGTTCGAGCCGCGCGTTCGAGGTATGCACGATCTGGTTGACCGCGACCGGGCCCACCTGCGCGCCCGGGTTGGCGGCCTTGAAGGTGGCCAGCTCGCCTTCGATCTGGGTGAGCCACTCGTCGAGCAGCTCCGCCGGGCGCGCATTGAGCGCCGGGAATGAGCCGACGATGCCGGCCTTGCACTGCGCCAGCACCAGCTCCGGGTAGCTGACGATGAACATGGGCGAGGCGATGACGGGCAGGGCCAGGTTCTGCAGGGCCTGGGGCAGTTGCTTGGCGGCGGGCATGGTGTCTCCTGAACTACTGACGGGCACAGTGCAGGTGCCCTAAATGAACGGTCGTTCGATTATAGGGAGTTTCAGCGCGGTCACGTTAGAAGCCCCAGTCTATGCCGGTCCGGTCACCTCGTCGAACTACCCGGCCGGAAGGGTCAGTTCCGCCAGCGCGCCGCCGCCGGGGCGGTTGGCCAGCGTTACATCGCCATCATGCAACGTTGCCACCTCGCGTGCAAAGCACAGGCCCAGGCCGGTGCTCTTGTCCGCACCGTGCGGGCGTGGCAGCGAGTAGAAGCGCTCGAACACGCGCGGCAGCGCGTAGTCGGGGATGCCCGGGCCCTGGTCGGCGACGGCGATGGCCAGCGCGCCGCCGCGGCGCTCCAGCCGCACCATGACTTCGCTGTCCGGCGGGGCGAAATCGATGGCATTCTCCAGCAGGTTGGCGATGGCCTGGCGCAGCAGGAACGGATCGCCGGCGACCAGGTCCGGGCTGGCGTCGGCGGCCAGCCGCAGCGTGACGCCGCGCTGGCGCGCGCGCGGTTCCAGCTCGCTGCCCAGTTGCGCCAGCAGCGGCGCCAGCCGCACCGGCTCGCGCACTTCCAGGCGCTGGCGCTGCTCGACATCGGCCAGTGCCAGCAGCTTGCGGATCATGGTTTCAAGCCGCCCGGATTGTGCACGGATATTGGCGACGAAGCGCTGGCGGTCCGCCGCCGGCATCTCTTCCTGCAGCAGCTCGGCGGCGCCGCCGATCGCGGCCAGCGGGCTCTTCATCTCATGGGTCAGCGTGTGGATGTAGTGCTCGACATACTGCTTGTCTTCCAGCCGCTCGCGCATGCCCTGCACCGCGCGGCCCAGCTCGGCCAGCTCGCTGCCGCCGCGCAGCGGCATCTCCGCGCGTTCGCCGGCCGCCACCGCGCGCGCATACCCGCGCAGCCGGCCAAGTCCATGCGCCAGCCACAGCGTGCAGGCCAGCCCGATCACGCAGGCAGCGCCGATCAGCAGGCCGCCGTAGAGCAGGATCTTGCGCTGGCTGCGCTCGATGAAGGGCGCCATCGCCGCATTGGGCTTGGCCACGGTCAGCACGCCGATGATGCGCTCGCCGTCCGCGTCGCGTATTGGCGCGGCCACGTGCATCACGGTGCTGGCCTCGTCGTCGGGGTCGGTGCGCGTGCTGCGTGCGCCGTACTTGCCGCGCAGCGTCAGGTAAACATCGTTCCAGCGCGAATAGTCGCGGCCCACGTCAGTACCGGTGGAGTCAAAGCGCACGATGCCGTTGGCATCGGTCACGTAGACGCGGTAGCCGATGCTGTCCTTGTGCAGGCCCGACACATCGGCATTCACCGCCACATCGCGCAGCGCCGCCATGTGCCGCGCGAAATCGCCGTCGGCAATGCGTCCGGCCTTCATGTCGTCGGCGGCAAGCGCCGCCAGCACGTGCGCGGTGTCGATCAGCGTGTCTTCCATGGCCTGGCGCACGCCGGGCTTGACCTCCTGCACAAACACGCGCAGCGTCAGCACCGTGGCCAGTCCCACGATCAGGAAGAAGCCGAAGAAGATGCGCAGGCCGATATGCATGGCGTGCGCTCAGGGTTCCAGCGAATAGCCCATGCCGCGATGGGTGCGGATGCGCTCGGCGCCGTCGGCGGAAGCCTCCCGCAGCTTGGCGCGCAGGGTCTTGATATGGGTGTCGACGGTGCGGTCGCTGGTGTCGAGTGCATCTTCCCAGACGCACTCCATCAGCTGCGCGCGCGAGTAGATGCGGCCCGGATGTGTCACCAGCCAGGCCAGCAGCAGGTACTCGTAGCGGGTCAGCTCCAGCCAGCGGCCGCGGTAGGCCAGGCGCGCGCCGTCCTTGTCGTGCGTGAAGCCGGCAACTTTGTCGCTCTTCGCCGCGGTAGCACCGCCGCCGCGCGCCCGGCGCAGGATGGCGCGCACGCGCGCGGCCAGCTCGCGCGGCGAGAAGGGCTTGACCACGTAGTCGTCGGCGCCGATTTCCAGCCCGACGATGCGGTCGATCTCTTCATGGCGCGCGGTCAGGAAGACCACCGGCGCATTGCTGAACGTGCGTAGCGTGCGGCAGACCTCGAAACCGCTCAGATCCGGCAGGCCCACGTCCAGGATTACCAGGTCGGCCGCGCCGGCGCGCATGCGCTCGAGCGCGGCGCCGCCGAGCGTGCAGTGCTCGGCCAGCATGCCGTCGGTGCGCAAGGCATAGAGGATGGTGTCGGCGATGGCCTGCTCGTCTTCCACCACCAGGATCCGCGGTTGTTCCATGCCCGGCATTTTAGTCCACTGAATCACTGAAATCGGTCGGCGCCTGCCATGTCATGCGGGCGCATCGCGTCGTTGCAAATGCTCGCAATAGCCGTGCTATTGCTGCGCCCTGCCCTTGCAGGGCGCACATGCGCTTGCAAGCGCATGCCGCTACGCAGGCGGATTGCCATGCAATCCGAAACCCCTGCTTCGCCCTAGCGCTGCATCCCGCATGACATGTCCTTCGCCTCCCATTTCAGTGATTCAGTGGACCAGCCGGTCAGGCGCTGGTGGCTGCGCGCGGCGGCGGCGCGGGATCCTCGCCTCGGCGCTTGTGGAAATAGATCTGCTCCGCCGCCCAGCGCAGCGGCGGCGAGTACAGCATCAGGTCGAAGGGCCAGTCGCACTGGAAGCGGTCGAACATCCAGCGCAGCGCACGTTTGGCGCGAAAGCGCGGCGCGCCGGCGGTGGCGACCGCTTCCGGGGCCGGGCCGCCGCGCAGCAGGTGCGCGGCCACGGCCTGGCCGACCGACTCGCCATGGGCAAAGGCATAGTGGATGCCCCCGGCGGTGACCGGCGACACGATGCCGGCGGCATCTCCCGTCAGGATCACGCCGTCGCGCGCCAGCGGGAAGGCCGGGCCGCCGCATGGGATCAGCCCCGCGCGCGTCGCCGCAGGCTGCGCCAGTTGCGGCAGGCCGGCGCGCTCGCGCACATGCGCCAGCAGACCGTCCAGGTCTGGCGCGCGGCCGTGCCGAGGCAGGTAGCGCAGCGCCAGGCCGGCCTGCACGCCGGTGGGGTTCTGCGCGATCCAGCCGATATAGCCGGGTGCGAAGCGCCGGGTGATGAAGCAGTGCAGCGCGCCCGGCTCGGGCAGCGCCAGTCCCGGGAACTCATACTCCACGCCATACAGGAAGCTGTGCACGCGCCCCAGCCCGGCACACTGGGCCACGCGCGATTTCGCGCCATCCGCGCCGACCAGATAGCGCGTATTGCCCACGCCGGTCACATGCCAACCGCCGTTGCGCGGCACCGCGCCCACGAACGCCTGGCCCAGGCGCAGCTCGACCCGGTGGCGCACCAGCTCGGCGGCCAGCCAGCGCATCAGGCGCGGCGTATCGGTGGTGTGGAAATAATAGCCGGGCGCACTCAGGTCGATGCTGCGCAGCCTGGGCGAGTACAGCCGCACCTGCTCCACGCGGTGCACGCAATCGGCCGGCGCGCGGCCCAGCCAGGTCTGCTCGATGGCTTCCTTGACCAGGATGCCGGTGGTGTGGAGCTTGTCGCCGGGATCGGTCTTGCGTTCCAGCACCAGCACGCGCAGGCCGGCGCGCGCCGCGGCCAGGGCGCAGGCGGCGCCGGCAAAGCTGGCGCCGGCGATGACGATGTCGTAGTCGAAGGAGGGCATGGCGGGTCCCGGAGATGGCAGGGCTCCAGTCTGGCCAGCGGGGGTGAGGGGAATGTGTGGCGAGTGTGAAGTGGCGGGGCGGGGTGCACAACCCAAAAAAACGCCCCGCATACGCGGGGCCGTCAATTACCACGAAGATTGATACACACGGCGGGCACCTGCCAATGCCGCAGCCGCCATCGAAGAATAGGCCGCCAATGTGACGGCGGCATGGCAGCGCAATGAAGGCAGCATGACATCACAGCCCGTAGCGCTTGATTTTGTCATAGAGCGTGGCCTTGCCGACTTGCAGCAAGTCCGCCGCCTGGCTGACCGCGCCGCCGGTGCGTGCCAGTGCATCCGCAATCACCGCGCGCTCGAAGTGCTCCATCCGCTCTCGCAGCGGCGCGGTTTCATCGGGGCCCGCGGCCTGCGCACCTGCCTGCCCGCCCTCCGGCACGCCCAGCACCATCCGATCCGCCGCATTGCGCAGCTCGCGCACATTGCCCGGCCAGGGACGCTGGGCCAGTGCCTGGCGTTGCGCCTCGGACAGGATCGGCGCCGGCCGCTGGTAGCGCACCGCGGACACCAGCGAGAAATGCTCGAACAGCGGCACGATGTCCTCGCGCCGCTCGCGCAGCGGCGGCAGCGCGATGGTGACCACGTTCAGCCGGTAATACAGGTCCTCGCGGAAGCTGCCCTGTGCCACCAGCGCATCCATGTCGCCCTTGGCCGCGGCGACGATGCGCACATCGATCTTCACCGAGGCATTCGACCCCAGCCGCTCCAGCGAGCCTTCCTGCAGTACCCGCAGCAGCTTGACCTGCAGCGCCAGCGGCATGCTCTCGATCTCGTCGAGGAAGAGCGTGCCGCCCGAGGCATGCTCGAGCTTGCCGATGCGGCGCTTGCCGGCCCCGGTGAAGGCGCCGGCCTCGTGGCCGAACATCTCGCTCTCGAAGATGGCCTCGGGCACCGCGCCGCAGTTCAGCGCGATAAACGGGCCTTCGGCGCGGCCGGACAGCGCGTGCAGGCTGCGCGCCACCAGTTCCTTGCCGGTGCCGGTCTCGCCGTTGATCATCACCGGCACGTCGGTGGGCGCGACATTGGCCACCAGCGCGCGCACCTGCCCGATCGCGGGCGAGCGGCCGATGATGCGCGTGCCCGCCGCGGGGCCGGCCAGTTCGCGGCGCAGCGCCTGGTTTTCCAGTTCCAGCGCGCGGCGTTCCAGCGCGCGGCGCACAGTGTCGGTGAGGCGGTCGGCGCCGAAGGGCTTTTCGATAAAGTCGTAGGCGCCTTCGCGCATGGCTTGCACGGCCATGGTGATGTCGCCGTGGCCGGTCACCAGGATCACCGGCACGCCCGGCGCGGCGTTGCGGCAGTGCTGCAGCAGGTCCAGCCCGCTGGCGCCGGGCAGGCGCACGTCGGTCACCACCACGCCGGCAAAGGCGCCGTGCAGGTGCGGGATCGCGGCCTCGGCGGAGGGCAGCGCCAGCACCGCGAAGCCGGCCAGCTCCAGGCTCTGCGCGGTGGCCTGGCGCACCAGCGGCTCGTCTTCGACAAACAGGACACGCAGACCGTCTTGCATGGCAATACTCATTGAGAGGCGGAAACCGATGGCGCCGGATCGATGGCGGGGGCGCGCGCCAGCACCAGCGTGAACTGCGCGCCGCCGCCGGGCACGTTGGCCACGCTCAGCTGGCCGCCGAACTCGCGCACGATCGACGACGAGATCGCCAGCCCCAGCCCCAGACCCTGCCCGGTTTCCTTGGTGGTGAAGAAGGGTTCGAACAGGCGCGGCAGCGCTTGCGGCGCGATGCCGGTGCCGTTGTCGCGCACGACGATGGTGACGGCGTGGTCTTCTGCCTGCACCTCGAGATCGATCTGTCCCTGCGCCGGTGCGGCCGCCGCAATCGCATCCAGCGCGTTGCCGAGCAGGTTCAGCAGCACTTGCTCCAGCTTCAGCTCATCGGCGCGCACGGCCAGCCCGGGCAGGGCGTCCAGGCCGGTGACGTTGACGGTGACCGCGCCAAGGCGCGGTGCCAGCAGCGCCAGCACATGATCGACCGCGGCGCGCAGCGCGACCGGCCGGTGCACCGGGCGCGCCTTGCCGGCGAACAGCTTGAGCTGCCCGGTGATCTTGCCCATGCGCTCGGTCAGGTCGGCAATGGCGGTCAGGTTGCCTTCGGCCGCGGCCAGCTGGCCGCGCTCCAGCAGCACGCGGGTGTTGTCCGAGAACGTGCGCAGCGCCGCCAGCGGCTGGTTCAGCTCATGCGTGATGCCGGCCGCCATCTGCCCCAGCGCGGCCAGCTTGCTGGCCTGCACCAGTTCGTCCTGGGCCGCGCGCAGCTCGCTTTCAGCACGGGTACGCTCGGCCACTTCATCTTCCAGCTTTTCATTGATCGCCATCAGGTCGGCGGTGCGGGCCTCGACGCGGCGCTCCAGCTGGTCGTAGGCGGCCTCAAGCAGGCGGCGGCTGTACTGCATGTCGCGCGCGCGCTGGCGGCGCTGGCGCCAGTTGACCAGCAGCAGGCAGATGCAGGCATAGGCCAGCGCCGCCGCCACGGTGGCGTTGCGCGCATTGGCCAGCACCGGCTCCAGCGGCGCCATCACCTGCATGGTCCAGCCAGCCGCGCCGACCGTGCGGTCCAGTTCCAGGTAGCGGACGGCGCGTTCGGCGCCGTCCGGGGCAGAGGTGGTCTTGCTGGCGGGCGATTCGTCGCGCACGCGCACCAGCCGCGCGCCGTCGGCCAGCGTGGTGTCCGCCAGCCAGCGCGTGACCGGCGAGGTCAGCGGCTCCAGCGGCAGCGGCGTCACCGCGCGGCCGTGGTACTGGCGTGTCTTTTCCATCTCGGCCTGCAGCGGCGGCGGCAGCGGGCGCAGGGTGCGGTACTGCCAGGCCGATACCGACGACAGGAAGATCACGCCATGGTCGTCGCTGACCATCAGCGGCTCGGCGCCGCTGCCGGCGCGCTGGAACCACTCCAGGTTGAGCTTGACCACGGTCACGCCGATGACCTTGCCGCCGGACTCGACCGGCTGCGCGAGGTAGTAGCCGGGCTCGTCGCTGGTGATGCCGATGGCATAGAAGCGCCCCATCTTGCCGCCCGCGGCGGTCTGGAAGTAGGGGCGGAAGCGGTAGTCTGTGCCGACAAAGCTGCCGGGCTGGCCGTGGTTGCTGGCCGCCAGCGCAATGCCGTTGGCGGCGATCACATAAGTGGCCGAGGCATGCGCGCGGCGGTTGACCTCCGCCAGGTACTGGTTGGCGGCGGCCACGCGTTGCGGGTCGTCGGGGGAGTCCAGCAGCCCGCGCACGAAGGGGTGCAGCGAGACCAGCGCGGGCAGGAATTCGTAGCGGTCGAGGGTGCTTTCCAGCGTGGCGGCGTAGCGGTCGGCGCGCGTGGCCGTGCTTTGCTGGAGGCTGGCCAGGCCGCGCTGGACCGAGACCAGCCAGGTCAGCGCGCACAGCAGCAGGAGACCCGCGGCCAGCGCCAAGGCAAAGCCCCACCATCGCCCGCTGCCGACGGCCGGCGCGTGGGCCGGACGGGTGGCGGCGGGGTCATGCACGGCGAGAAAATCGTCTGAGTGGGTCATCGGCGCGCGCGGGGGCTGTCGCGCCGATGATACCTGCTGGCGGGCGGCCGGGGCAGCCGTCCGCGCAGCGGTGGTGGCGCCCTCAGCGGACGCCCTGGCCCACGTCGGCAAGATCCGCCACATCGCCGCTGCCGCCGTTCAGCACGCTGGCCAGGCGCTTGCGGTCAAGCTCGCGCTCCCATGCCGAGACCACCACCGTGGCCACGCCGTTGCCGATGATGTTGGTCAGCGCGCGGCACTCGCTCATGAAGCGGTCGATGCCGAGGATCAGCACCATGCCCGCCACGGGGATGGTCGGCACCACCGCCAGCGTCGCGGCCAGCGTGATGAAGCCCGAGCCGGTCACGCCGCTGGCGCCCTTGGAGGTGATCATCGCCACCGCCAGGATGGTCAGCTGCTGCATCAGCGTCAGCTCGATGCCGGTGGCCTGCGCGATGAAGATCACCGCCATCGTCATGTAGATGTTGGTGCCGTCCAGGTTGAACGAATAGCCGGTGGGCACCACCAGGCCCACCACCGAGCGCGAGCAGCCGAGCTTTTCCAGCTTCTCCATCATGTGCGGCAGCGCCGCTTCCGACGAGCTGGTGCCCAGCACGATCAGCAGCTCTTCCTTGATGTACGAGATGAAGCGCACGATGCTGAAGCCGGTCATGCGTGCGATCGTGCCCAGCACCACCAGCACGAAGATGATGGCCGTGAAGTAGAAGGTGCCGATCAGCTTGAGCAGCGGCACCAGCGAGCCCAGGCCGTACTTGCCGATGGTGAACGCCATCGCGCCGAAGGCGCCGATCGGGGCCACCTTGGTGATCACGTGGACGATATGGAAGAACACCTTGGAGACCTGCTCGATCAGCTGCACCACGATGCGCGCGCGTTCGCCGAGCACGGCCAGCGCGGCGCCGAAGAACAGCGACACCAGCAGGATCTGCAGGATGTCGCCGTTGGCAAAGGCGCTGAAGACCGTGTCCGGGATGATGTGCATCAGGAACTCGACCGTGCTCTGGCCGTGCGCCTTGGACACGTACTGGGCAATCGCCTTGGTGTCCAGCGTGGCCGGGTCGATGTTGAAGCCCACGCCCGGCTTGAGCAGGTGCGCGGCGCCCAGCCCGATCAGCAATGCGAAGGTCGACACCACCTCGAAGTACAGCAGCGCCTTGCCGCCGACGCGGCCGACCTTCTTCATGTCGCTCATGCCGGCGATGCCGGTCACCACGGTGCAGAAGATGATCGGGCCGATGATCATCTTGATCAGCTTGATAAAGCCATCGCCGAGCGGCTTCATGGCCACGCCGGTGTCGGGCCAGTAGTGGCCGAGCAGGATGCCGACGCAGATGGCGAACAGGACCTGCACGTACAGGATCTTGTAGAAGGGTTTTCTCATGATGTCGTCCTCGGTGTTGACCGTACCCGGGCGCTATCGCTCGGGCCGCGCGCCGTCACGGTTGCGGCGCGTTCAGGGACGGGAATTCGCAACCGCCGTGCCAGTCAAACCGGCATTGCTAACTGGTTGATTCACAAGGAAACACCGGCCCGGCAGGGGCGCGCGGCCTCCGGGATTCCGGAAATCCGGACGGCGCGACTCCGGGGTTTCGGAATGCCGGATGCATCGCAGGTGCGCGAAGCGCCACCCGATGGGGGCCGGCGGCAACTTAGACCGCCGTGCCAGGGCGCCGCCATCGCGGCCATGCCGCCGCGACACCGTATAATTCCGAGCTTCCGTTCAATGCCGTCCGGGCCGTGCCGCCGTCCGGGGCCGCCTTCTCACACCGTACGCATGAGCAGCTACTACCAGCACCACGTCTTCTTCTGCCTGAACCAGCGCGAGGCCGGCGAGAACTGCTGCGCCAACCACAACGCCCAGGCGATGCAGGAATACGCCAAGAAGCGTTGCAAGGAACTGGGCATCGCCGGCGGCGAAGGCCGCGTGCGCATCAACAAGGCAGGCTGCCTGAACCGTTGTGAACTCGGCCCGGTGCTGGTGGTCTACCCCGAGGCCATCTGGTACACCTTTGTCGACGAGCACGACATCGATGAAATCATCGACAGCCACCTGATGAAGGGCAAGCCTGTCGAACGGCTGATGGTGGACCGCTGAACCAACCGAAGCCGGCGCATGCCGGCTTGTTGCTTCCCTGTTTTGCCGCTTTGCCGTATTGCCCCGCCGCCCGCCAGCCGGACGGTTTTTTCATTTTTGCCCGGGCTTCCCGCCGGGCGCTGGCTTCACCGCCATCCTGACCGCCATCATGAACGCGCATACCCAGGTACTTTCCATCGCCGGTCCCGCCGGTGCGATCGATCTCTCGGTAGACCTGCCGCAAGGTGAGCCGCGCGGCCTGGCGCTGGTAGCGCATCCGCATCCGCTGTTCGGCGGCACCAAGGACAACAAGGTCGCGCAGACGCTGGCGCGCAGCTTCGTGCAACTGGGCTATGCCACGGTGCGCCCCAACTTCCGCGGCGTCGGCGGCAGCGCCGGCGAGCATGACAACGGCATCGCCGAGCAGGACGACCTGCTGGCCGTGGTGGCCTGGATGCGCCAGCAGACCGCGTGGTCGGCACAGGCCGCAACGCTGCCGCTGGCCATGGGCGGGTTCTCGTTCGGCAGCTTCGTCACCACCCACGTGGCGCGCCGCCTGGCCGAGGCCGGCACGCCCGCGCAGCGCCTGGTGCTGGTGGGCACCGCCGCCAGCCGCTGGCAGGTAGCCGAGGTGCCGGCCGACACCATCGTGATCCATGGCGAACAGGACGACACCGTGCCGCTGGCCAGCGTGTTCGACTGGGCCCGCCCGCAGGAGCTGCCGGTGATCGTGATCCCCGGCGCCGACCATTTCTTTCACCGCAAGCTGCACCTGATCAAGCAGCTCGTCGTCAATGCGTGGGACCGGTGAGGCCGGCACGCCGCCACCCGGACCATCCCCGCGCCACCTTCTTACTGTCGGAAAACAGAAACATGCTGAATCGAGCCACGACACGCCTTTCGTCCGCTTTTGCTCCCGCCGCCATCGCCGCCGCCATCGTGCTGGCCGCCGCGCCTGCCGCCGTCCTGGCGCAGGGCGTGCCGATGCCGCAAGTCGCAGCCAAGTCGTGGATGCTGTATGACGTGACCAGCGGCCAGGCCCTGGCGTCGCAGAATGCCGATGCGCGCATCGAGCCGGCCTCGCTGACCAAGCTGATGACCGCCTACCTGGCGTTCGAGGCACTCAAGGAAAAGCGCCTGACGCTGGACCAGGCGGTGGTGCCGACCAGCGTGGTGCTCAAGGTCAAAAGCGACGAGTCGCGCATGTTCATCGAGCCCAACAAGCCGGTCACCGTGCAGGACCTGCTGCTGGGCCTGATCGTGCAGTCGGGCAACGACGCCGCGCTGGCGCTGGCCGAAGCCGTGGGCGGCTCGGAAGAGGGCTTCGTCGCGATGATGAACCGCGAGGCCCAGCGCATGGGCATGAAGAACACCCACTTCACCAACACCGACGGCATTCCCGACCCGAACCACTACACCACCGCGGTCGACCTGGCCACGCTGACCACGCGCCTGATCAAGGACTTTCCCGAGTACTACGCCATGTACTCGCAGAAGGAGTTCACCTATAACAAGATCAGGCAGCCCAACCGCAACCGCCTGCTGTACATCGACCCGACCGTGGACGGTGTCAAGACCGGCCACACCAAGTCCGCCGGCTACTGCCTGATCTCGTCGGCCAAGCGGCCGCTGGCCAACGTGCCGGACGGCTCGCGCCGCCTGATCTCGATCGTGATCGGCACCACCACCGAACAGGTGCGCACCCAGGAAAGCCTGAAGATCCTCAACTACGGCTTCCAGTTCTTCGACACGCTGCGCCTGTACGACAAGGGCCAGGTGCTGGCCACGCCGGACATCTACAAGGGCAAGAGCGGCACGGTCAAGATCGGCGTGCAGAACGAGACCTTCGTCACCGTGCCCAAGGGCACCGGCGGACGCCTCAAGCCGGTGCTGGAGCGCCAGGAACTACTGATCGCGCCGATCTCGGCAGGCCAGCAGGTGGGCATGGTCAAGCTGATGGACGGCACCAACAAGGTGGCGGAGTTCCCGGTGGTGGCGCTGGAAGAAGTGCCCGAGGCCGGCTTCTTCGGCCGCCTGTGGGACACCATCCGCCTGTGGTTCAAGCGCAAGTGACCTGAATGCGCGTAAGCCGGCGCGCCATGCGGCGCGCCGGTTTCGTGCCGGAGAATCCGACATGACAACCGACAAGCAAGGCAGCAACAAGCCGGGCGACATCCCGCCGGAGCAGTCGCTGATCGAATACCCCAGCCACTTTCCCATCAAGGTGATGGGCGCGATGCAGGACGGCTTTGCCGAGGCCATCGTCACGCTGGTGCAGGAGTTCGATCCCGACTTCCACGCCGGCAAGATGGAAATGCGCCCCTCCAGCGGCGGCAACTACCTGGGCCTGACCGTGACGGTGTGGGTCACCAGCCGCGAGCAGCTCGACGACTTGTATCGGGCGCTGACTTCGCATCCGATGGTGAAGGTCGTCCTCTAACCCGTCCTTCCCGCATTGTTTTCTCCCCTCTCCCGCGCGCGGGAGAGGGGAGTCGCCTTGATGCGTTCGCGCCAGTTTCAATTGCTGGTGGTCTGCAGTTTCCCCATACCAACATGAACACCATCACCCTGAAACCCGGCAAGGAAAAATCCCTGCTGCGCCGCCACCCGTGGATCTACGCCACCGGCATTGCCACGACCGAAGGGCGCTGCGAGCCGGGCGCGACCGTGATCGTGCGCGCCGCCGACGGCCGCTTCCTGGCCAAGGCCGCCTACAGCCCCGAGTCGCAGATCCGCGCGCGCGCGTGGACCTTCGATGAAAACGAGCCGGTCGACCACGCCCTGTTCAAGCGCCGCGTGGCCGCGGCCGTTGCCTACCGGCGCCAATGGGTGAAGGACAGCGACGCAGTGCGGCTGATCTTCGGCGAATCCGACCGGCTGCCCGGCCTGATCGTCGACTACTACGGCAACGGTGATAAGGGCCAGCTGGTGTGCCAGTTCAATTCGGCCGGCGTGGAACACTGGAAGACCGCGATCGTGCAGGCACTGGTCAAGGAAACCGGCTGCCCCAACGTCTATGAGCGTTCCGACGCCGCCGTGCGCCAGCGCGAAGGCCTGGAGCTGGTGACCGGGGTGCTGGCCGGCGCCGAGCCGGATCCGGCGCTGTCGGTCACCGAGCACGGCGTGCGCTACTACGTCGACGTGCGCAACGGCCACAAGACCGGCTTCTATGTCGACCAGCGCGACAACCGCAAGCTGGTGGGCGACCTGGCCGCCGGGCGCGAGGTGCTGAACTGCTTCTGCTATACCGGCGGCTTCTCGCTGGCGGCGCTGCGCGGCGGCGCCACCTCGGTGACCTCGATCGATTCGTCGGGCGAGGCGCTGAAGATCGCCGCTGGCAATGTCACGCTCAACGGCTTCGAACCCGAGCGTGCCACCTGGCTCGATGCCGACGTGTTCAAGACCCTGCGTGAATTCCGCGCCGAGGGCCGCCAGTTCGACCTGATCGTGCTGGACCCGCCCAAGTTCGCCCCGTCGGCGCAGCATATCGACCGCGCCGCGCGCGCCTACAAGGAAATCAACCTGGTCGGCATGCAGCTGCTGCGCCCGGGCGGGCTGCTGTTTACCTACTCGTGCTCGGGCGCGATCAGCATGGAGCTGTTCCAGAAGATCGTGGCGGGCGCGGTGACCGATGCGCGCGCCGATGCACGCATCCTGCGGCGGCTGTCGGCCGGCACGGATCACCCGATGCTGGCGGCATTCCCGGAAGGCGAGTACCTCAAGGGTTTGCTGCTGGAGAAGGTAGCGTAAGACGGATGTGTGGCGCTGGTCAGCGCCACATATTCCGCATCCGGCTGGCCAGGTCCACCGGCGCCAGCGCGGGTCTGGCCGGCCCTTCGCCCGGCATCGGCGGGGGTGGCCACGAGCGGCTGTAGAAGTTGGGCATCACGCGGTTGGGCAGGAAGCGCGTGCGCGACGCATACACATGCCGGTCGCCGAAGCCCACCTGCTGGTGCACGTAGAAGCGCTGCGGCACCACGATGTCCAGGTGGTCCCTGGCCCGCGTCATTGCCACATAGAGCAGCCGCCGTTCTTCCTCGATCTCTTCGGTGGTGCCGGTCGCCAGGTCGCTCGGCATGCAGCCGTCAACCGCATTGAGCACGTACACCGCCTTCCATTCCTGGCCCTTGGCCGAGTGGATGGTCGACAGGATCAGGTAGTCCTCGTCGCGCGAGGGCACGCCGGATTCGTCGCTGGAGGCGCTGGGCGGGTCCAGCGTCAGTTCGGTCAGGAAGCGCTCGCGCGCGCCGTAGGTGGCGGCGATGCGCTCCAGCTGCTGCAGGTCGGCCTGGCGCGCGGCGGCATCGTCGTGCAGGCGCTCCAGGTGCGGCGCGTACCAGGCCAGCACTTGCTCGAACTCCGACGGCCACGGCGAGGTGGGCGCCATCAGCGCGCGCGCCAGCGCCAGCAGGTCGGCCCAGGCGGGCGCTGCGGCCGGCGGCGGCTCGAATTGCTCCAGCGAGAACAAGGGCTCGGTGGCCAGCGCCAGCGCATCGAGCACGCGCGCCGCGGTCTTGGGGCCGATGCCGGGCAGCAGCTGCAGCGTGCGGAAGCCCGCCATGCGGTCGCGCGGGTTCTCCAGCCAGCGCACCACCGCCAGCGCGTCCTTGACGTGGGTCGATTCCAGGAATTTCAGCCCGCCGAACTTCACGAACGGGATATTGCGCCGGGCCAGCTCGATCTCTACCTGCGCGCTGTGGTCGGCGGCGCGGAACAGCACCGCCTGTGCCATCAGCGTCAGGCCGGCCTCGCGCCGCGCCAGCACCTGCTCGACCACGTAGCGGGCCTGGTCGGCCTCATCGTTGACCACGATCACGCCGGGCTTTTCGGCCGAGGCGCGCTCGGACCACAGGTCCTTGGTATAGCGCTCGGCCGCCAGCCCGATCACGGCGTTGGCGGCCTGCAGGATCGGCTGCGTCGAGCGGTAGTTCTGCGACAGCGTGACCTGCTGCGCGGCCGGCGTGAACTGCGCCGGGAAGTCCAGGATATTGCGCACGGTGGCGCCGCGGAAGGCGTAGATCGACTGCGCGTCGTCTCCCACCACGGTCAGGCCGCGGCCGTCCGGCCGCATGGCCAGCAGGATCGACGCCTGCAGCGCATTGGTGTCCTGGTATTCGTCGACCAGCACGTGGTCGAAGCGCGCGCCCATGTCCTGCGCGATGGTGGGCTCGGCCATGGCCTGCGCCCAGTACAGCAGCAGGTCGTCATAGTCCAGCACATGCTGCTTCTGCTTGGCCTCGACATAGCCGGCGAACAGGGTGCGCAGCGCATCCGCCCACATCGCGTAGCGCGGGAACTGCTGCTTGAGCACGTCTTCCAGCGGCGCCTGGGTGTTGACCACGCGCGAGTAGATCGCCAGGCAGGTTTCCTTCTTCGGGAAGCGGCTGGCGGTCTCCGACAGGCCCAGGTCGTGGCGCACCACGTGCATCAGGTCGGCGGCATCGCCGCGGTCGCTGATGGTGAAGGCGGGCGACAGGCCCAGGGTCTCGGCGTATTCGCGCAGCAGGCGCGCGCCGATGGCGTGGAAGGTGCCGGACCACTGCAGCGCCGCGCGCCCCGCGCCGGTCTGGGTGCCGAGCGCCTGGTCGACGATGCGCTCGACGCGCCGTCCCATCTCCGCCGCGGCGCGGCGCGAGAACGTCAGCAGCAGGATGCGTCGCGGATCGGCGCCGGCCAGCACCAGGTGCGCGACCCGGTGCGCCAGCGTATTGGTCTTGCCCGAGCCGGCGCCGGCGATGATCAGCAGCGGCGCGTCGCTGCCGTGTTCCACCGCGGCGCGCTGCTCCGGGTTGAGCCGGGACAGGTAGGCGGGGACATCATCGGCTCCAGGGGCAGCGAGGTCGGCGGCGGGGGCTAGGTCCAAAGTCACAGGCGGGGCTCGGGGAAGGCTCGGAAAACTCAGAAAAAGGCTGGCGCCAACTGTATATCCATACAGGGATGTCGCGCAACCTGCTGCCCTGGCGATCGTGCGTAAAAACAGAAAAAGGTGCTCGATGAGCACCTTTTCGCTGCGGTTGCCGCGGGAGCGTTACGCGGACTTTGCCAGCGCGCCATCCAGCAGCTTGTGCAGCGCATCCCACTCGGGCTCGCCCACATAGCGCTTCAGGATGCGGCCGTCCTTGTCGACCACGAAGGTGGTCGGCGTCAGCTGCACATTGCCGAAGGCCCTGGCCGCGGTGCCGTCGGAATCCATCGCCACCTTGAACGGCAGGCCGCGCGTCCTGGCGTAGTTCATTACATACATGGGCGGGTCGTAGTTCATCGCCACGGCGACGAATTCCAGCCCCTTGCCCTTGAACTGCTCATAGGTGCGGACCATGTCAGGCATTTCCTTGACGCAGGTGGCGCAGCTGGTGGCCCAGAAGTTGATCATGTAGACCTTGCCCTTGAGGTCGGCGGTGCTGACCTTCTCGCCCGACAGCAGCGTGAAGGTGGCCGCCGGGGCCGTATTGGCCGGCGCCAGCGCGCGGTAGCCGAACCAGCCCAGCAGCGCGAGCACGACCACGGCCGCGACGATGGGCCAGGGCTTGCGGGAGGATTTGGTGGCAGGGGCAGCAGTGGTCATGGAATCCGGGTCAGGCAGGTTCGGTCAGCAATGGGACATTCTAATGCCGCAGGCGTTCGCGCGCTGCGCGGGGCCGGGCTGCGGCAATCCGCCGCAAGCGTCCCGATCGATTCAGCGCCGGACGGCGGCGCGTGCCTGGTCCAGCGCCTGTTCCAGGTAGGCGCCGTAGAAATCCGGCTGCATGCCGCGCAGCGGGCCGGCGGCGGCGCGGCCCTGGCGGTCCAGGAACAGCACCGTGGGCGCCACCCGCACCTGGTGCGCCCGGGCCCACGCGCGCGCGGTGGTCAGGCTGCCGTCGGCATCGCGCAGCGGGGTGTCGGCGGTCATGTCGAGCTCGCGCACGGCAATCTCGCCGGCGGCGGCCTGCGGGCCCAGGTAGTTGCTGCGCACGGCATCGCAATAGCTGCAGCCCGGCATCGACACCAGTACCACCAGCGGCTCGCCGCGGCGAGCGGCCTCGGTGCCGTGGGCGGCCAGGTCGGTGGCCGGGGGCAGGTGGGCGGGGCTGGCGGCGGCTGCGGGCATGCCGGCCGCGGCTGCCAGCAACGCACCCGCGGCCACCCAGCGCAGGCTGGCTATGGCGAAGGCGTGGCGGGCAATGAGGGCGGCAGGCATGGCTGGAACGTGGGGGGCAGGGCGGTAGCGGGAGCGGGAGCGGCGCAGCAAGCACTGGAGCGCCGCTTTCGGGATAATACCGGTTTCCGCCCGCAGGCGATGGCGTCCGCCAGCGCCGCCCGCAGCCTGCGCGCGCCGTCCCCCATGGATTCCCGATGCGTCTTGTGCCGCCCCCGCCGAGCTTTCCTGCCGCTGTCCGCCGCCCGCTGCTGTGCTGTGCCGCCGTGCTGGCATTCGCCCTGTGCGCCTGTTCACCGCGCTATGACTGGCGCACCATCCAGTCCGGCGAGGGCGCCTACGCCGCGCTCTATCCGGGCAAGCCCACCAGCGCCGCGCGCGACGTGACCATTGCCGGGCGCAAGCTGCCGATGACGATGGAAGCTGCGCGCGTCGACGACACGCTGTTCGCCGTGGGCGTGGTGACGCTGCCCGCCGATGACGAAGCGCTGCGGCGCGAGGCGCTGGCGGCGATGCAGGCCGGCCTGCTGGCCAACCTCGGCACGCCGTCGGGCGAGCCGCGCGCGCGGCCCGTCACCGTGATGAGCGCCGACCGTCCGGGCCGCCCGCTTGCCGGCGTGGAAGTGCAGGCCAGCGGGGTGTCGCCGCAGGACCAGTCGCCGCGCCGGCTGACGGCGCGCCTGGTGGCGGTGGGTACGCGCGCGTACCAGGCGGTGGTGCTGGAATCGGGCGATGCCGCGCGCGACGCGCGCCAGGCCGAGCAGGTGGAGCAGTTCCTGGGCGGCTTCCACCCGTTCTGACGCGCCGCGTCGCAGGAAAGATTGTTGGTGCCGTGGCTGCGGGAGCGTGGCCCCGGCATGGTTGTCGTCAAAGGAGAGTGGGATGCGTTGGGAAGTATGGTTGGCTTTTTTCGCCGCGTGCTGGGTGATCGCCGTGTCGCCGGGGTCGGGCGCGGTGCTGTCGATGAGCCATGGGCTCTCGTACGGGCTGCGCAGGACCACCACCACCATCTTTGGCCTGCAGGCCGGGCTGGTGATCGTGCTGCTGGTGGCGGGCGGCGGCCTGGGCGCACTGCTGCTGGCCTCGGAGCAGGCCTTCATGGTGGTCAAGACGATAGGCGCGCTGTACCTGATCTACCTCGGCGTGCAGCAATGGCGCGCGCAGGTGGAGAGCGGGGCGGACCAGGGTGGCAGCACCGCCCCCGTGCGCGTAGCGGTGATGAGCCGGCGCCGGCGCTTTGCCACCGGCCTGCTGACCAATGTGACCAACCCCAAGGGCATCATCTTCATGGTCGCGGTGCTGCCGCAGTTCATCGATCCCAACCGGCCGCTTGCGCTGCAGCTGGCGATCCTGGCGGCCACCATGTGCTGCGTGGACCTGGTGGTGATGCATGGCTATGCGCTGCTGGCGTCGCGCATGCAGGGGCTGTTCCGTAATGCGCGCGCGGTGCGCTGGCAGAACCGCTTCTTTGGCAGCGTGCTGATGGCGGTGGGCGCGGCGCTGTTCTTCGTGCGCCGGCAACACGCCTGAGCGGCGTCTGCATCAATACTGGCGCGCACCGGCCGGGTTTGCTTCAATGAGGAGGAAACCCGGCCACGGAGACCCCGCATGCCCGCCTTGCCGAACCCCCACGCCGGTGCGCGCCTGCAGCCGCGCCATACCGTGCCCCCGGTCGAAGAGCCCGGGCCGCCGGGCATCCCCCCGGACTTGCCGTTGCCGCCAGAGGAAGATCCGACCCCGCCCCCGGTCGAGCCGCCGGTCGCCGGGCGTGCCGGGCACTACTGCTTCAGCTCGTAGAAATCGTTCAGGCAGTAGCCGTCGGTCAGTTCGACCGGCTGGTCGCCATGGGTGTAGCCGGTGCGCAGGATATGCAGCAGCGGCTCGCCGGGCGCGATCTGCAGGCGCGCGGCCAGTGCTTCGCCGGCGACGATCGCGCGCAGCCTTTCGGTGACGCGCAGCACCGGCTTGCCGATCCGCTCCAGGTAGGCGTACAGCGATTCGCCGATGGCGCTGGCGTCGGGCAGCACGGCCAGTGCCAGCGTGGTGACATCCATCCAGAAGACCTGCCCGTCGGCCTTGCGCAGGCGGGTCAGGCTGACAATCTCTTCCCCTTCCTGCAGCGCCAGCGCCGCAGCCTCCTGGGGCGTGGCGCGGCGGCGTTCGAACGCCACCAGTTCGCTGGCCGGCGTCATGCCGCGCCGGCGCGCCAGCTCGCTGAAGTTGTCCAGCCGCGCCGCCTTCTGCTCAGGGCGCGGCGCGACAAAGGTGCCCGCGCCGCGGCTGCGCGTGATCGCGCCTTCCTCTGCCAGCACCTGCAGCGCGCGCCGCGCCGTGACGCGTGAAATCTCCAGTGAATCCACCAGCGTGCGCTCGGACGGCAGCGCGTCGCCAACCCGCCATTGGCCGGCCTGGATCGCCGCGGCCAGCCTGCGCGCCACTTGCAGGTAGATCGGCGTCGCCTCCGCTTCGTCCGGCTTGAGAGCCTGCAGCCGTTGATCCATTGCGAATCCTCGTAGGTACCAGAGTGTGGAGGTGATGATACCACTTTAGGACATTTTACGTCCATGGGGCGGCATCGCGTCATCTGGGCGATAACATCGCCATCGCTTCGCTTTACGTCAATTGGTATTGAAATGGTTCTGCTGATTATGGCGTCGGAAAATGCTGCTGTGATTTGGAAAAATCTTACCTATCTCCGTGGGTTATGGTGATTAAGGCGAATGTGAGGACCATCCAAGGACTGTTTTGCCTTGCCTCAATAAAGATGCCACTTAGATACAATATTGTCGTAGTGGTTTTCACTGGTATTTTTATTGTCGGTTGCCGTCTATCTTTCGCCTGACCCTGGCGCTGTCGCATTTCTGCACCGGCCGCCGCGACTTCTGGAAGCAAAATGGCTGAGACGAGCGAAACCCTGTTGCTGCGGGCTCCGGTGAGCGGAGTGCTGCTTCCCCTCGCGGCCGTGCCGGACCCGGTCTTTGCCGACGGCATGTTCGGCGACGGCCTGGCCATCGACCCCCTGAGCGACACGCTGGTGGCGCCTTGCGACGGCACCATCGTCCACCTGGCCGCCACCGGCCACGCCCTGACGCTGCAGGCTCCGTGCGGGGCGCAGGTGCTGCTCCATGTCGGCATCGATACGGTGTCGCTGCGCGGCGAAGGCTTTGCGCCTTGCGTGGCGCAGGGCGCTGCCGTGCGCCAGGGGGATGCGCTGATCCGTTTCGATGTCGACCGTGTCGCGCAGCAGGCGTCGAGCCTGGTGACGGTGATGGCAATCGCCAATGGCGATGCCTTCACGGTCGCCGGCAGGACCGGCGCGGCGCAGGCCGAGGCGGGCCGCACGGTGCTGCTGCAGGTGCGTGCCGCGGGTGCCGCGGCGCCCGCGCAGGAAGACCACGCGAGCGCAGCCGAACAGCGGCGCACGGTCACGCTGGCCTGCCCTGGCGGCTTGCACGCGCGGCCCGCGGCACGGGCGCGCGAAGCCGCGCGCGGCCTGGACGCCGCCGTCGCATTGCACTACGGCGGCCGGCAGGCGAGCCTGGCCAGCCTGGTGGCGCTGCTGGGCCTGGCCGCCGACGAGGGCGCCGCGGTCGAGCTGGTGGCGACCGGCCGCGATGCCGGTGCCGCGCTCGATGCGGTCGCATACGAACTGCAGCGCGCCGGCGTGGGCGAAGAAGAACCCGTGCCCACGGTGGCCGCACCGATTGCGCAGCCTGGGCCGGGCGCCGGCCTGCCGGCGGATGGCATCCCCGGCGTGGCTGCCGCCCCCGGCATCGCGATCGGCACGCTGCACTGGTGGCGCGAGACCACGCCGGAGCCGGCCGAGGCCGGCCAGGGCATTGCTGCCGAGCGCGAGGCCCTGCGCGCCGCGCTGGCGGCCATCGACGCCCAGCTGGCGCATGAGAGCGAAGCCGCCACCGCACGCCGCGCCGGCGCCGAGGCCGGCATCTTCGCCATGCATCGCGCGCTGCTGGAAGACCCGGCCCTGCAGGCCGCGGCCGAGACCATGATCGCCGCCGGCAAGAGCGCGGGCTTTGCCTGGCGCGAGGCCACCCGGGCCGAAGCCGCCATGCTGTCCGCGATGGCCGACCGCCGCATGGCCGAACGCGCTGCCGACCTGCTGGACCTGGGCAAGCGCGTGCTGCGTGCGCTTGCCCCGGCAGGCAGTGTCCCGGTCCAGCTGCCCGCACCGGCCGCCGACGGCGATGTCATCGTGCTGGCCGCCGGGGAATTCACGCCGTCCGACCTGACCGGACTGGACCGCACCCGGGTTGCCGCACTGGTGATGGCGCGCGGCGGCCCGACCTCGCACGCGGCCATCATCGCGCGTCAGCTCGGCATCCCTTGCCTGGTGGCTCTGGGCAGCGCGCTGGAGCGCCTGCAGGACGGCACGCCGGTAATCGCCGACGGCGACAGCGCCCGCCTGCACGCCTGCCCCGATGCGCATTTGCTGGCCGCCGCCGCCAGCGCCGTCAGGCTGCGCGCGCAGCAGCGCGAGGCCGACCTGCGCGCCGCGCACGCCGCGGCCAGCACCCGCGACGGCGTGCCTATTGAGGTGGCCGCGAATATCGGCAGCCTCGACGACGCCCGCAATGCCGTGGCGCATGGTGCTGACGCGGTCGGCTTGCTGCGCACCGAACTGCTGTTCCTGCACGGCGACGCAGCCCCCGCGGCGGCGGACCACACCGCCAGCTGCCAGGCCATTGCCGATGCCCTGCAGGGCCGCAGCGCGATCGTGCGCACGCTTGATATCGGCGCCGACAAGGACGCCGCCTGGCTGCACCTGCCTGCCGAAGACAACCCCGCCCTGGGCCTGCGCGGCGTGCGCCTGGCGCAGGTGCGCCCGCAACTGCTGGACGACCAGCTGCGCGGCCTGCTTGCAGTGCGCGCGAGCGGGCCGCTGCGCATCCTGCTGCCGATGGTCAGCGAGGTCGGCGAACTGCTGGCCTGGCGCGAACGCATCCGTGCGCTGGCGGCCGAAGCCGGTACCGATCCCGAGATCGAGGTCGGCGTGATGATCGAAGTCCCTTCCGCCGCGCTGCTGGCCGACCAGCTGGCCGAGCACGCCGATTTCTTCTCGATCGGCACCAACGACCTGACCCAGTACACCCTGGCCATTGACCGCTGCCAGCCGGAGCTGGCGGCACGCATGGATGGCCTGCATCCCGCGGTGCTGCGCATGATCGCCGCCACCACCGAGGGCGCCGCGCGCCACGGGCGCTGGGTAGGCGTGTGCGGCGCGCTGGCGGGCGACCCGCTGGCCGTGCCGGTGCTGGTCGGGCTGGGCGTGACCGAGTTGTCAGTCGACGCCGGGCTGGTGCCGGGCGTCAAGGCGCGCGTGCGCGCGCTCTCGCATGCCGATTGCCGGCAGCGCGCAGGCGAATTGCTGCGGCTGCCGTCAGCCGCCGCGGTGCGCGACGCGTGCCGCCGCTACTGGCCGGCATAAGCGCCGGTCGACCACAACCCAATACGCGCCACGCGCGCACAGATTCGGAGAACGCCAATGAAGATGGACCTGCTGCCCAGGGTGCAACGCCTGGGCGCCACGCTGATGCTGCCGATTGCCGTGCTGCCCGTGGCCGGCCTGCTGCTGCGCCTGGGCCAGCCCGACGTATTCGACATCAAGCTGATGGCCGAGGCCGGCAATGCGGTCTTTGCCAACCTGGCCCTGCTGTTCGCGATCGGCGTGGCGGTGGGCTTTGCGCGCGACAACAACGGCGCGGCGGCACTGGCCGGCACCATCGGCTACCTGGTGCTGACCACGGTGCTGAAGACCATCGACAAATCGCTCGACATGGGCGTGCTGGCCGGCATCGTCGCCGGCGCGGTGGCGGGTGGGCTCTACAATCGCTATCGCAATGTCGCGCTGCCACCCTATCTGGGCTTCTTTTCCGGCAAGCGCTTCGTTCCCATCGTCACCGCGCTGTGCTGCCTGCTGCTGGGCATCGTGCTGGCCTATGCGTGGGCGCCGGTGCAGGCCGGCATCAACGCGGCCGGCGCGTGGCTGACCACGGCGGGCTCGGCCGGCGCCTTGGTGTTCGGGCTGCTGAACCGGCTGCTGCTGGTCACCGGGCTGCACCACCTGATCAATACCCTGGCGTGGTTCGTGTTCGGCAACTACGCCGATCCGGCCACGGGGACGGCGGTATCGGGCGACCTGCACCGCTACTTTGCCGGCGACCCCGGCGCAGGCCTGTTCATGACCGGCTTTTTCCCGGTGATGATGTTCGGCCTGCCCGCGGCCTGCCTGGCGATGTACCACGAGACGCCGCCGGCGCGGCGCGCGCTGGTTGGCGGCATGCTGTTCTCGATGGCACTGACCTCGTTCCTGACCGGCATCACCGAGCCGATCGAGTTCAGCTTCATGTTCCTGGCGCCGGTGCTGTACGGCCTGCATGCGCTGATGACCGGCCTGTCGATGGCGCTGTGCCATGCGCTCGATATCCGGCTGGGCTTCACCTTCTCGGCCGGCGCGATCGACTATGTGCTGGGCTACGGGCTGTCCAGCCGCGGCTGGCTGGCGATTCCGCTGGGGCTGGCCTATGCGCTGGTCTATTACGGGCTGTTCCGCTTCTTTATCCGCCGCTTCAACCTGCTGACGCCGGGCCGCGATGAAGTGGTGCCCGTGGCGGCCGCCGGCGGTGCCGCGCAGCCGGCCGCGGGCAGCGTGGCGCAACAGTATGTCGAAGCGCTGGGCGGCCCTGCCAACCTGGTCGTGGTCGATGCCTGCACCACGCGTCTGCGGCTGAACGTGGCCGACATCGGCGCGGTGTCCGAGCCGCGGCTCAAGGCACTGGGCGTACGCGGCGTGCTCAAGCGCCCGCCCAATGTGGTGCAGGTGGTGATCGGGCCGCAGGCCGAGCAGGTTGCCGGTGATATCCGCGCGGTGCTGCAGCAGGCGCCGCAGGCCACGGCCGTGGTGGCTGCTGCGCCCGCCGTTGCTACCCAGGCGTCCGTGCCGGCTGCCGGTGCTTTCGATCCCGCCTGGTGGATCGATGCGCTGGGCGGCGCCGCCAATATCGCCTCGGTCGGCGTGGTGGCACTGACGCGGCTGCGCGTGGTGGTGCGCGAGCGCGCCCGGGTGCGCGCCGACCACCTTGCGGGCAGCCAGCTGATGTGGATCGGCGATGACACCGCCCATATCGCCTTCGGCCATGCGGCAGACGGACACGCTGCCGCCTTCGAGCGCGCCCTGCAGGCCATGCCCACCTGACCCCCGCCGCCGCAGCCGTGCGGCTGCGGTCGACCTTCCCCATCGGCAACAACAACGACGGCCGCGACGACAGCCGCGCCGGTGGATACCGTCTGCTTATCCAGGAGTCATTGATCGTGAAACGCATTGCACTGACGGCGCTGCTCGCAGCGTCGGCCGGGGGCGCCTGCGCCCAGTCCGCCGGCACCGGCATCACCTTGTATGGCCGCGCCGTGGCCGGCCTCGACTATGTCAACGGCATCGCCCGCCCGGGCGGCGACGTGGACACCTTCCGCTTCGGCAGCAACCAGTACGGCGTCAGCTTCTGGGGCATGCGCGGCGCAGAAGACCTTGGCGGCGGCCTGCGCGGGGTCTTCAACCTGGAGGGCATGATCACCTCCGGCACCGGGCGCTCCGATCCGCTGTTCAACCGGCGCGCGCAAGTGGGCCTGGCCAGTAACGACTGGGGCACGCTGCTGCTGGGCCGGGCCATGAGCCTGACCGACGACGAGAGCGGCGCGATCGACCCGATGGGCCTGCAGGCCAGCTCGGTCGCGACGCTGGTCTATGGCCGCAACTGGGGCTCGCGCACCAATGCCGTGACCTACAACTCGCCGGTGTGGGGCGGGCTGAGTGTGCGCGCGCAGGCCGGCAGCGACGGCGTGGCGGGCAGCTTTAACAGCGGCAAGCAGTTGAGCGCGGCCGTCAAGTACGCGCAGGGCAACCTGAGCCTGACCGGCATCTACGAGGAACTGCGCGACACGCAGGGCCGCATGGACAACCTGTATGTCAACTCGCGCCAGTACACGCTCGGTGGCAGCTATGCGCTGAACAACCTGCGCCTGTTCGCCGGCTATAACCTGACCGTGTCCTCGGGCGATACCGTGGCCACGCCGGAGAACCCCTACGCCGCCACGCGCAGCCAGATGGCATGGGTCGGCGCCAACTACCGCCTGCTGCCGGCGCTGACGCTGCTGTCCGGCGTCTACTACGCCACCCTGAACAATGGCGGCGGGCATGGCACGCTTGTCACACTGGGCGCAAAGTATGACTTGTCGAAGCGCACCTCGCTGTATGGCACGGTGGCGTCGGTGTTCAACTCGCGCAATGCCACCTTCTCGGTGGAGGCGTCGCCGGACACCATGCCGGGCGCCGGGGCGAACCAGCAGGGCGCCTATGCCGGCATCATCCACCTGTTCTGACGGTGGCTGGCCGGTGATCTGAATGTATTGGAGAGTATTGCCATGAAAGGAAACATCCTGACGCCGGCCGGCTGGATCTTCGGAGAGATCCATGCCGGCCCGGACGGACGCATCGCGCGCATCGAGGGCGTGCCCGCCTCGCCTGAGCACAACGATGCCCCGTACGTGCTGCCGGGGTTTGTCGACCTGCTCAACCACGGCGGCGGCGGCAAGGACTTCATGGATGGCGAGGCCGCGGTGCCGGTGATCCTGCGCGCGCATGTGCGCTTTGGCACCACCAGCCTGCTGGGCAGCACCATGACCTCGCCGCACGACGTGCTGCTGCCCGCACTGCAGGCGCTGAACCGCGCCTGCGCGCAGCGCCCGCCCGGCGCGGCGCGCATGCTGGGCGTGCACCTGGAAGGGCCGTATATCAACCCCGGCAAGCTGGGCGCGCAGCCCGATACCTCGGCCACTGCCACGCCGGAAGAACTGGAGCAGTACCTCGGCGCCGCGCCGCTGAAGGTGGTGACGCTGGCGCCCGAACTGCCGGGGCATCTGGACATCATCCGCCTGCTGGTCGCGCGCGGCGTGCGCGTGCAGCTGGGCCACACGCTGGGCACCTATGAGGACGCGGTGGCCGCGCTGGATGCCGGCGCCAGCGGCTTCACCCACCTGTTCAACGCGATGACCCCGCTGCAGCACCGCGCGCCCGGCATGGTGGCGGCAGCGCTGGCCCATGCCGAGTTTGCCGAGCTGATCCCCGACCTGCTGCACGTTCATCCGGGCGCGATCCGCGCCGCGCTGCGCGCGATTCCGCGGCTGTATGCGGTGACGGACGCCACCGCCGCCGCGGGCATGCCGGACGGCGTGTACCACCTGGGCAGCCAGACCGTCTACAAGGTCCACGGCAGCGTGCGCCTGGCCGATGGCACGCTGGCCGGCAGCGTGCTGACCATGGACCAGGCGCTGCGCAACTTCGTGTCGATCGGGCTGGACCTCGCCGATGCGTCGCGGCGCGTTTCGCTGTATCCGGCCCAGTACCTGGGCATGTCCGACCGCGGCATGCTGGCACAGGGCTGCTGGGCCGACGCGGTCGTGCTGGACCGCGCGCTCTTGGTGCGCACCGTTTATGTCGAAGGAGAATGCTGTGTCGAGAATGCTTGAAGAGGCGCTGAGCGCGCCGGCCGTGGTGGCCGCGCAGTTGGCGCAGGCGCCGCGCGTGGCCGCGCTGGCTGCGCAACTCGCCGCGCAGGCCTGGCCCGCGGCGCTGACCGTGGCGCGCGGCAGCTCGGACCATGCCGCCAGCTACTTCGCCACGCTGGTCACGCGCCGGCTGGGCGTCCCGGTGGCCTCGCTGCCGATGTCGACGGTGACGCTGCACGACAGCGCGCTGCGCGTGGCCGGGCAGCTGGCGGTGGCGTTCTCGCAGTCGGGCCGCAGCCCCGACCTGGTCGAGACCATGCAAGCGCTGCGCGACCGCGGCGCCGCCACCGTGGCGCTGGTCAACGCGCCCGATTCGCCGCTGGCGCAGGCGTGCGCGCATGAACTGCCCCTGCTTGCCGGCCCCGAGCAGAGCGTGGCCGCGACCAAGAGCTATATCGCCATGCTGTCGATGTCGGCGCTGCTGGTGGGGCATCTCGAGGCCGCACGCAGCGGCGAGCACGAACTGGTCGATGCCTGCGCAGGCTTGCCGGCCGCGCTGGCGCAAGCGGCCGCGCAGGACTGGTCGGCGCTGGTGCCAGCGCTGCGCGACGTCGAGCGCATGATCGTGCTGGGCCGCGGCGCGGGCCTGGCGATCGCGCAGGAAGCGGCGCTCAAGCTCAAGGAGACCTCCGGCATCCAGGCCGAGGCTTTCTCCGGCGCCGAAGTGCGGCATGGCCCGATGGAAATCATCGGCGACGGCTACCCGCTGCTGGTGTTCGCGCCGCGCGGACCGGAACAGGCGGGACTGCTGGCGCTGGCCGCCGAGATGCGCAAGCGCGGTGCGCGCGTGCTGCTGGCGGCGCCTCCTGGCACGGTTGATGCGGAGCTGCCCCTGGAGTTGCCGCTGGTGCCGGCCGGCCATCCGCTGCTCGATCCGGTCTGCGCCATCCAGGGCTTCTATGTCGCGGCGCAGGCGCTGGCGCTGGCACGCGGCCGCAATCCCGACCAGCCGCAGTACCTGCGCAAGGTGACCGAGACGCGCTGAGCCGGCCCATACCGCCCCAATACCGCCCCATGCCGCCCCGGCAAGCAAGGAGTCCGTCATGCAAACCACCCGAACCGCCTCTTCTTCCGGCACTGCCGACGCTCGGCCACTGGACCTCGTCATCTTCGGCGGCGCCGGCGACCTGTCGGCACGCAAGCTGCTGCCATCGCTCTACATGTGCCACCGCGACGGCAACCTGCCCGACGGCACCCGCATCATCGGCGTGGGCCGGCACCGCTGGGACCGCGAGGCCTTTGTCAATTTTGCCGATGAAAGCGCACAACCCTTTGTCGAAGCGCGCTATCTCGAGCCGGCCAAATGGCAGACCTTCCTGCAGCGGCTGGATTTCGTGCACGTTGACGCGTCGCAGTCCGGGGACTATCCGGCGCTGGCCGCGCAACTGCGCCAGGAGGCGCTGCGCATCTATTACATGGCGATGCCGCCGGGCTTGTTCGCGGCCACCTGCGACAACCTTGCCAGCCATGGCCTGATCGCCAACGACACCCGGCTGGTGCTGGAAAAACCGCTGGGCGTGGACCTGGCCTCGGCCATCGGCATCGGCGAGGTGGTCAGCCGCTACTTCAGCGAGGACCGCACCTACCGGATCGACCACTACCTGGGCAAGGAAACGGTGCAGAACCTGATGGCGCTGCGCTTCGGCAATTCGATCTTCGAGCCGCTGTGGCGCACGCCGTTCGTGCGCAGCGTGCAGATCACCGTGGCCGAGACCGTG
Organism: Cupriavidus sp. GA3-3; assembly: GCF_000389805.1. Lineage (NCBI taxonomy): Bacteria > Pseudomonadati > Pseudomonadota > Betaproteobacteria > Burkholderiales > Burkholderiaceae > Cupriavidus > Cupriavidus sp. GA3-3. Next base: position 222,817 of record NZ_KB944502.1, on the reverse strand, counting down.
GGCGTGGGCACGCGCGGCGGCTTCTACGACGAGGCCGGCGCCATGCGCGACATGGTGCAGAACCACCTGCTGCAGCTGGTCAGCATCCTGGCGATGGAGCCGCCGGCAGCGCTCACCTCCGATGCGGTGCGCGATGAAAAGCTCAAGGTGCTGCGCTCGCTGCGGCCGATGTCGCCCGAGGACGTACGCCGCAATACCGTGCGCGGCCAGTACACCGCGGGCGCCATCGCCGGCGAGCTGGTGCGCGGCTATCTGCAGGAAGAAGGCATTCCGCCAGACAGCCGCACCGAGACCTTCGTCGCGATGCGCGCCGAGCTCGGCACGTGGCGCTGGAACAAGGTGCCGTTCTATCTGCGCACCGGCAAGCGCATGCAGGAGCGCGTGACCGAGGTGGTGATCAACTTCGCCGAGGTGCCGCATTCGATCTTCGATGCCGGCAGCACGCTGCAGCCCAACCGCATGGTGATCCGGCTGCAGCCGGAAGAGTCGGTGCGGCTGACGCTGATGGTCAAGCAGCCAGGCGAGGGCATGAAGCTGAAGCCGCTGAGCCTGGCGCTGAACCTGGACTCGGCCTTCACCACCCGGCGCGCCGAAGCCTACGAGCGCCTGCTGCTCGACGTGATACGCGGACGGCTGGCGCTGTTCGTGCGGCGCGACGAACTGCAGGCCGCCTGGACCTGGGTCGACCCGATCCTGGAAGCGTGGCGCCAGCAGGACGAAGGCCCGCGCCCCTATACCGCCGGCACCTGGGGCCCGGCGGCTTCGTCGGCGTTCATGGCGCGCGAAGGCGTGCAGTGGTCTGAGGAGGCGTGATGCGGCTGACCGAACGCGGGCTGCGACGCTGGCTTCGCTTGTAGCTTAGGCCGAGGCATTCAACCGCCCGCCATCCGCAACGCCCGCCGGTACTGGATCGCCTCGCCCACATGCGTGGCGGTCAGCACCTCGGCACCTTCCAGGTCCGCGATGGTGCGGGCCACCTTCAGCACGCGGTAGTACGACCGCGCCGACCACGCCAGCCGCGTCATCGCGCCGCGCAGCAGTGCCTGCGCCTGTGCTTCCATCGTGCAGTGCTGTTCGATCTCGCGTCCGCCCAGTTCATTGTTGGGCTTGCCCTGCCGGGCCAGCTGGCGCTCGCGCGCGGCCAGCACGCGGGTGCGCACCACGGCGCTGGGTTCGCCAGGCGGGCCGTCGAGCATCTCGCCCTGGTCCTGCGCTGGGACTTCCACCTGCAGGTCGATGCGGTCGAGCATCGGGCCGGAGATGCGGGACTGGTAGCGCCGCACCTGGTCGGGCGTGCAGCGGCAGGGGCGGTCGGGATGGCCGAGGTAGCCGCACGGGCAGGGGTTCATCGCCGCGACGAACTGGAAGCAGGCGGGGAAGTCGGCGTGGCCGGCGGCGCGGGCGATGGTGATGCGGCCGGATTCCAGCGGCTCGCGCAGGACTTCCAGCACCCTGCGGTCGAATTCGGGCAGCTCGTCCAGGAACAGCACGCCGTGGTGCGCCAGCGAGATCTCGCCCGGGCGCGGGTTGCCGCCGCCGCCGACCATGGCCGGCCCCGATGCCGTATGGTGCGGCGACCGGAACGGGCGCTGGCCCCATAGCGCGGTGCGGAAGCCGCCCGGCGTCAGGCTCATGACCGCGGCGGACTCCAGTGCTTCCTGCAGCGTCATCGGCGGCAGCAGCCCGGGCAGGCGCTGCGCCAGCATCGACTTGCCGGTGCCCGGCGGGCCCACCAGCAGGGCGGAATGCTGGCCGGCGGCGGCCACTTCCATGGCCCGGCGCGCCTGGGCCTGGCCGCGCACGTCGCGCATGTCGGGGCCGCGGTCCGTGGCGGCGGGCAGCAACGCCGGCATGGAGCGGGGCAGCCGCGCGTCGGGCAGGGGGCAGAGATGGTCGCACGCCTGGCGCAGCGTCGCGGCGGCATGCACCGCCAGGTCCTCGATCAGCGCGGCTTCGGCGCCATTGCCTGCGGCCACCAGGAAGGCGCGCGGCGCCTCGCCGGCGGCGGCGCGGGCGGCGTTGTCGCGTGCCAGGCCCATGGCCATGGCCAGCGCGCCGCGCACGGGGCGCAGTTCGCCGGACAGGGACAGCTCGGCGGCGAACTCATGAGCATCCAGTGCCTCGGACGGGATCTGGCCGCTGGCGGCCAGGATGCCCAGCGCGATGGCCAGGTCGAAGCGGCCGGATTCCTTGGGCAGGTCGGCCGGGGCCAGGTTGACGGTGATGCGGCGGTTGGGGAACTCGTAACCGCTGTTGAGGATGGCGGCGCGCACGCGCTCGCGGCTTTCGCGCACGCCGGTGTCGGCCAGGCCGACGATGGTGAATGCCGGCAGGCCGTTGGCGAGGTGGGTCTCGACCCGCACCGGCGGCGCGGCGATGCCGGTCAGTGCCCGGCTGCGTAGGACGGCAAGGCTCATGTCATCGAACTGTTAACGAAAAAGGCCGCCAGGAGTGGCGGCCTTCAGGCGGCGGGTTGGATCGGGCAGGACCGGCGTGCTCACGCGCCCCCGGTCGAGTCCACCGAGCCGGCGCCGGGCGTGATGCCGGCGCGGCGCTCAAGCTCCGCCACGCGGCCCTCCAGTTCCTCCAGGCGGGCGCGGGTGCGGGCCAGCACCTGCGACTGGACGTCGAATTCCTCGCGCGTGACCAGGTCCAGCTTGGCAAAGCCCTGGGTCATCATGCTGCGCACGTTCTTTTCGATGTCCCTTGCCGGCGAGTTGCGCAGCGCCTCGCTGACCTTGTTCTGCAGGTCGTTGAAGAGATCGGTCGGTTTCATGGTTTCTCCTTTGCGCACCTAACTGGTGCCAATCCGGGTGGGCATCTGGCGTTTAGCGCGCTTTCGCACAGGAATTGGGCGCCCCGATTGCGGGCGCGCGGCCTGGGTGTCGCGCACGCGGCCACCGTCAGGACTCAATTATCGCCCGTGAGGCACGTGGGCGAAAGCTCCGGCGCATCCGCGTTCACACCTTTTAACCTGATCTGGCTTCGCTGCAGGGCAGATTCAAGTCTGGCTTTGGTCACGGCACGCCATCACGGCCAACATGGGCCGCCGATTTCCGAAGAGCTGGCATGGCAGTTGCAGTAGTTGGTGCGCCAGCGTCATTGAATCACCGAAATCCAAGAAACGAAATCCGAGCCTCAGGAAAAAAGGAGAAGAAACCCATGAAGAAGTTGGCCCTTGCAGTCAGCGCGCTTGTCCTGACCAGTGCCGCCGCCACTGCCCACGCGCAAAGCACGGACGCGGCGGCCCCGGCACCGGCCGCCGCCGCTGCCGAGCCGGCATCGCCGCATACGTTCACGGCCAACGTGTCGCTGGTCTCGGACTACCGCTATCGCGGCATCAGCCAGACCAACCTGCGCCCGGCCATCCAGGGTGGCTTTGACTACGCCCACGAAAGCGGCTTCTATCTGGGCAACTGGAACTCCAGCATCAGCTGGCTCGAGGATGCCAACCCGGCGGTCTCGGCCCCGGTCGAGATGGATTTCTACGGCGGCTTCAAGAACACCTTCAAGGTTGCCGGCACCGAGTTCAGCTATGACCTGGGCGTGCTTGAGTACTACTACCCGGGCGGCTACAACAACCCGCGCCCGTACACCACCGAGCTGTACGCCGGCATCGGCTGGGGCCCGGTGTTCCTGAAGTACTCGCACTCGGTCACCAACCTGTTTGGCTGGGCCGACAGCAAGAACAGCGGCTACATCGACCTGAGCGCCAACGTGCCGCTGAACTTCTGGGACCTGACCCTGAATGCGCACGTCGGCTACCAGGACGTCAAGCACAACAGCGACGCCTCGTACACCGACTGGAAGATCGGCCTGACCAAGGACCTGGGCAAGGGCTTCGCGCTGGCGGTTGCCTATGTCGACACCAACGCCAAGGAAGTGGCCTACACCAGCGCCAACCGCGGCCGCTACCTGGGCAAGGCCACGGCCTGGGCCTCGATCACCAAGACTTTCTAATCATTGCCGCAGGCCGGGCAGGCAGCGCCGGCCTGCCCCGAGGAGAAATCGGATGAAACTCATCATCGCAGTCATCAAGCCGTTCAAGCTCGACGAAGTGCGCGAAGCGCTGTCGGACGTGGGCGTGTCCGGCATTACCGTGACCGAAGTGAAAGGCTTCGGCCGCCAGAAGGGCCACACCGAGCTGTACCGCGGCGCCGAATACATCGTCGACTTCCTGCCCAAGGTGAAGATCGAGGTGGCGGTGCCCGACGACGTGGTCGAGCGCGCCATCGAGGCGGTCGAGAAATCGGCCCGCACCGGCAAGATCGGCGACGGCAAGATCTTCGTGGCACCGATCGAGCAGGTCATCCGCATCCGCACCGGCGAGACCGGCGGCGATGCCCTGTGACCCGAGACAGCACATCACAAGAGGTTAAGCACATGAAAACCTGGTTCAAGCGATTCCTGACGGCCGGCGCGATGGCGCTGGCCATCGGCACGGCGGGCGTGGGCATCTCCACGCCGGCCGCCGCACAGGACAAGCCGGCCGCCGAGGCATCTGCCCCGGCCGCCTCCGCCGCCCCCGCTGCAGCCGCTGCCGAAGCTTCGGCGCCGGCTGCTCCCGCTGCCGCCGCGGCCGCACCGGCCGCCGCCCCCGCGGAAGCGGCCGCCGCGCCGGCCGCACCGGTGCCCAACAAGGGCGACACCGCCTGGCTGCTGGTCTCGACCGCCTTCGTGATCCTGATGACGCTGCCCGGCCTGGCGCTGTTCTACGGCGGCCTGGTGCGCTCCAAGAACATGCTGTCGGTGCTGATGCAGTGCCTGGTGATCTTCTCGCTGGTGGCGCTGCTGTGGGCGATCTATGGCTACAGCTTTGCCTTCACCGAGGGCAACGCCTTCTTCGGCGGCACCGACCGGCTCTTCATGAAGGGGCTGACGGTCGAGGCCGTGGCCGCCACCTTCAGCAAGGGCGTGGTGGTGCCGGAACTGGGCTACTTCGCCTTCCAGTGCGCCTTCGCCTGCATCACCTGCGGCCTGATCATCGGCGCCTTCGCCGAACGCGCCAAGTTCTCGGCCGTGCTGGTGTTCGTGGTGCTGTGGTTCACCTTCTCCTACATCCCGATGGCCCACATGGTCTGGTTCTGGCCGGGTCCGGACGCCTACACCGACGCTGCTGCCGGCGCCGCCGCGACCGCCAAGTCGGGCTGGCTGTTCCAGAAGGGCGCGCTCGACTTCGCCGGCGGCACCGTGGTGCACATCAACGCGGCCGTGGCCGGCCTGGTGGGCGCCTACATGTTCGGCAAGCGCATCGGCTTCGGCCGTGAGGCGATCCGTCCGCACAGCCTGACCTTCACCATGGTGGGTGCCTCGCTGCTGTGGTTCGGCTGGTTCGGCTTCAACGCCGGCTCGGCGCTGGAAGCCAACGGCTCGGCCGCGCTGGCCTTCGTCAACACGCTGCTGGCCACCTGCGCAGCAGTGCTGGCGTGGACCTTCGGCGAGTGGATCGGCAAGGGCAAGCCGTCGATGCTGGGCGGCGCCTCGGGCGCGGTGGCTGGCCTGGTGGCGATCACCCCGGCGGCCGGCTTTGTCGGCCCGATGGGCTCGATCGTGATGGGCCTGATCGCCGGCCTGCTGTGCCTGTGGGGAGTGACCGGCCTGAAGCGCATGCTGGGCATGGACGACTCGCTGGATGTGTTCGGCGTGCACGGCGTGGGCGGCATCGTGGGTGCGCTGCTGACCGGCGTGTTTGCCGCGCCCAGCCTCGGCGGCACGGGCATCTACGACTACGTGGCCAACAAGGTGGCGGACGACTACTCGATCGCCGGCCAGCTGTGGATCCAGTTCGAAGGCGTGCTGACCACCGTGGTGTGGTCCGGCGTGGTCGCCTTCGTGGCCTACAAGCTGGTGGACATGCTGATCGGCCTGCGGGTGCCGGAAGACGAAGAACGCGAGGGCCTGGATATCACCTCGCACGGCGAGACCGCGTATGAAGTCTGAGCGCAAAAGTGTTGTGCTGGAGAGCTGATTGGGAATCTTCTCTCAGGAGTTTTCGCCCGGCCGCGTGCCGGGCTTTTTTCTTTCCGGCATTGCCTGAGATTGCATACATTTGGCGGTCAGCCATGGCCGAACAACGCGTGCCGCGAATGCTTCGGGGGGACTTCCGAGCTTCCTCGCAAAATCCGCCAGCCGAGCGCCGGCAAGGGCTGGCTGGCGATTCCCCCGCGCGCTGCGCGGGCTTTTCGCAAAGTGCTTAACTCCGATCTTAAAAAGCTTCAATTGTCTTTAATGTGCGGGGCACATACATTGCCAGTGAGGCAGTTTCCTCCACCTGCAGAACGCTCCCCGTATCTGTCAGGCCATTTAAGAGCGCGGCATTGCCGCGCTTTTTTTTTTGCCGGTGCGGCCGGCTCTTTATTTCGCGCCGCCCATCCCCATATCGTTATCCCTCAGGCCCGGCCATGCATATCCTTATAAGGGGTGTGCCAGCGCCTGGTTGGCCGTTCCTCTACAATCGGGGCGAACGATTAAGACGACGATTTATAGGATGGATATGGTCCCGCATCTCATCACCGCGCTGAACGGTCCGCTGCTCGAACTGGAAAAGAAAATCCTGGACGCCACGCCGTCCATCGAGCGCTGGTTCAGGCTGGAATGGCAGGAGCATACCCCTCCGTTCTATTGCTCGGTGGACCTGCGCAACGCCGGCTTCAAGCTGGCGCCGGTCGACACCAACCTGTTCCCGGGCGGATTCAACAACCTGGCCCCGGAAATGCTGCCGCTGGCGGTGCAGGCGGCGATGGCGGCGATCGAGAAGATCTGCCCGGACGCCAAGAACCTGCTGCTGATCCCCGAGCGGCATACCCGCAACATGTTCTACCTGCAGAACGTGGCGCGGCTGTCGCTGATCATGCGCCAGGCGGGCCTGAACGTGCGCCTGGGCTCGCTCTCCGAGGAAATCACCGAACCGACCCCGATCGAGCTGCCGGACGGCCAGACCCTGGTGGTCGAGCCGCTCGCGCGCCTGGGCACCAGGGGCCGCCGGCTGGGGCTGAAGGACTTCGACCCCTGTTCGATCCTGCTGAACAACGACCTGTCGGCCGGCATCCCGCCGATCCTGGAAAACATCAACGAGCAGTACCTGCTGCCGCCGCTGCATGCCGGCTGGTCCACGCGCCGCAAGAGCAGCCACTTTGCCGCCTATGACGAGGTGGCCAAGAAGTTCGCCAAGCTGATCGACATCGACCAGTGGATGGTCAACCCGTACTTCGCCCGCTGCTCCGGCGTGGACTTCCACGAGCGCGTGGGCGAGGAAGAACTGGCCGACGCGGTCGAGGGCGTGCTCAAGAAAATCGCCAAGAAGTACCGCGAGTATGGCATCAAGGAAACCCCGTACGTGGTGGTCAAGGCCGATGCCGGCACCTACGGCATGGGCATCATGACCGTGCGCGATCCGTCCGAGGTCAAGGGCCTGAACCGGAAGGAGCGCAACAAGATGAGCGTCGTCAAGGAAGGCCTGGAGGTCAGCGACGTCATCATCCAGGAAGGCGTACATACCTTCGAGAAAATCAATGAAGCGGTGGCCGAGCCGGTGGTGTACATGATCGACCGCTACGTGGTCGGCGGCTTCTACCGCGTGCACACGGGCCGCGGCAACGACGAGAACCTGAACGCGCCGGGCATGCATTTCGTGCCGCTGGCGTTTGCGCCCAACGGTATCCCCGACTCCCACGCCAAGCCCGGCGCGGCGGTGCCTAACCGGTTCTACATGTACGGCGTGGTGGCGCGATTGGCGCTGCTGGCGGCGTCCCTGGAACTCGAGAAAACCGACCCGAACCCGATCCTGTGACGAGCCCCATGCGCATCCTCTTCATCACTGACCCGCTGGAGACCTTCAAGACCTACAAGGACTCCACCTACGCCATGATGACCGAGGCCGCCGCGCGCGGCCACGAGCTGTACTGGTGCTTGCAGCCGCAACTGACCCTGTCCGGCCGTGTGGTCGAGACCATGGCCACGCGACTGCACCTGACCGGCGACGACCACGCCTGGTACCGCGAAGGCAACAGCGCGCTGGAGCCGCTGTCGGCATTCGACGCGGTGCTGATGCGCAAGGACCCGCCCTTCGACATGGAGTACGTCACCAGCACCTGGCTGCTGGAGCTGGCCGAGGCGCAGGGCGCGCGCGTGTTCAACAAGCCGCGCGCGATCCGCGACCATTCCGAGAAGCTGGCGATTGCCCAGTACCCGGAATTCATCACGCCGACGCTGGTCACGCGCGACCTGGCACGCATCCGCGACTTCCACGCCGAGCACCGCGACATCATCGTCAAGCCGCTCGACGGCATGGGCGGCATGGGCGTGTTTCGCGTCGGCGCGGACGGCATGAACCTGGCCGCGATCGTCGAGACTTTGGGCCACGACGGCGCCCGCACGCTGATGGTGCAGCGCTATATCCCGGCGATCAAGGACGGCGACAAGCGCATCCTGCTGATCGGCGGCGTGCCGGTGCCATATTCGCTGGCGCGCGTGCCGATGGCCGGCGAGGTGCGCGGCAACCTGGCTGCCGGCGGCACCGGCCGCGCGCAGGAACTGAGCCCGCGCGACCGCGAGATCGCCGAGGCCCTGGCGCCGGGGCTGTGGGAGCAGGGCCTGCTGCTGGTGGGCCTGGACGTCATCGGCGACTACCTGACCGAGGTCAATGTGACGAGTCCGACCTGTTTCCAGGAGATCACCCAGCAAACCGGCTTCCATGTCGCGGCGATGTTCATCGACGCGCTGGAGCACGCCGTGGACGCGGCCGGGCGCTGAGCCTGGCCGGCAGCGGGAGCGCGGGGGGCCGCCTGCTACAATCGGGGCAATCCAACGGATTCACCATCATGGCAGGCATTCTGATCATCGCGCACACCCCGCTGGCTTCGGCGCTGCGCGATTGCGCCGCCCACGTCTACTGCGGCCAGCCGCAGCGGCTGGAATCCATCGACGTCCTTCCCGATGCCGACCCCGCCGTCGTGCTGGCCGAGGCCAGGCGCCGGCTGGCGGCCATCTGCGAGGACAACGGCGCGCTGGTCCTCACCGATATCTTCGGCGCCACCCCCGCCAATATCGCCGCACGCCTGGCCGAGCCGGGCCGCGTGCGGGTGCTGGCCGGCGTCAACCTTCCCATGCTCGTGCGCGCGATCTGCTACCGCGGCGAAAAGCTCGACCAGCTTGCCACCAAGGCCCTGGCCGGCGGCTCGCAGGGTGTGCTGCAGGTCGGCACCACGACTGTCCAGAACCAAACCGCAAACCATCCCGACAAATATGCTGCAGAGGGACACCACCATCATCAATAAGCTCGGCCTGCATGCGCGCGCGTCCGCCAAGCTGACCCAGCTCGCCGGCAACTTTGTCAGCCAGGTCAAGATGTCCCGCAATGGTCGCCAGGTCGACGCCAAGAGCATCATGGGCGTCATGATGCTGGCCGCCGGGATCGGCTCGACGGTGACCCTCGAGACCGACGGCCCCGACGAGCAGGAGGCGATGGACGCGCTGCTGGCGCTGATCGCCAACCGCTTTGGTGAGGGAGAGTGAGGCCGGCGGCCTCGACCCGAATTCTTAAACGTTCCTGACGGAGCGGTACATGCCTTTCGCCCTGCACGGCATCCCGGTCTCGCGCGGCGTCGCCATCGGGCGCGCGCACCTGCTTGCGCCCGCGGCGCTGGACGTGTCGCACTACCTGGTCGATGAAGACCAGCTCGACGCCGAGGTCGAACGGCTGCGTGCAGCGCGCGCCGCGGTGCGGGCGGAGCTGGCCGCGCTCAAGCGCGACCTGCCGCGCGATGCGCCCGAGGAGCTGGGCGCATTCCTGGACGTGCACGCGATGATCCTCGACGACGAGGCGCTGGCGCGCGAGCCCGAGGCCCTGATCCGGGGCCGCCGCTACAACGCAGAGTGGGCACTTACCACGCGCCTCGAAGAGCTGATGCGCCAGTTCGACGAGATCGAGGATGAATACCTGCGCGAGCGCAAGACCGATATCCGGCAGGTGGTCGAGCGCATCCTGAAGGCGCTCGCCGGGGCTCCGGTGCTGGTGCCCGCGCCGGTGCCGGCGCTGGCCGCCGACGGCGAGGCCGCGACCGGGGTGATCGTGGTGGCCCACGATATCGCCCCGGCCGACATGCTGCAGTTCCGCCATACCATCTTCCACGGCTTCGTCACCGACATGGGCGGACGCACCTCGCATACCGCCATCGTCGCGCGCAGCCTGGACATCCCGGCCGCGGTCGGGGTGCAGAGCGCGAGCGAGCTGATCCGCCAGGACGACTGGATCATCATCGACGGCGATGCCGGGCTGGTGATCGTCGACCCGACCGCCATCATCCTGGAAGAGTACCGCCACCGGCAGAGCGAGCGCGCGCTGGAAAAGAAGCGCCTGCAGCGGCTGCGGCATACCCCGGCGGTGACGCTGGACGGGCTGGAAATCGACCTGCTGGCCAATATCGAGATGGCCGAGGACGCCGGCGCGGCGCTGGCGGCCGGCGCGGTCGGCGTGGGCCTGTTCCGTTCCGAATTCCTGTTCATGAACCGGCGCGACGAGTTGCCGGGCGAGGACGAGCAGTTCCAGGCCTACCGCGGCGCGGTCGATGCCATGCACGGGCTGCCGGTGACTATCCGCACCATCGACATCGGCGCCGACAAGCCGCTCGATGCCCGCGGCGATGAATTCGAGACCGCGCTGAACCCGGCGCTGGGCCTGCGCGCGATCCGCTGGTCGCTGTCCGAGCCGGGCATGTTCCTGACCCAGCTGCGCGCGCTGCTGCGGGCTTCGGCCTTCGGCCCGGTGCGGCTGCTGGTGCCGATGCTGGCGCATGCCAGCGAGATCGACCAGACCCTGGCGCTGATCGCCAAGGCCAAGCGCCAGCTCGACGAGCGCGGCGAGGCCTATGACCCGGGCATGAAGGTCGGCGCCATGATCGAGATCCCGGCGGCGGTGCTGCTGCTGCCGCTGTTCCTGCGCAAGATGGACTTCCTGTCCATCGGCACCAACGACCTGATCCAGTACACGCTGGCCATCGATCGCGCCGACAACGCGGTGGCGCACCTGTTCGACCCGCTGCACCCGGCGGTGCTGCAGCTGGTGGCGCGCACCATCCGCGAGGCCAACCGCGCCGGCGTGCCGGTGGCCGTGTGCGGCGAAATGGCGGGCGACCCGTCCATGACCCGGCTGCTGCTGGGCATGGGGCTGCGCGAGTTCTCGATGCACCCGGCGCAGCTGCTGCGGGTCAAGCAGGAGATCCTGCATGCCCACTGCGAACGGCTCGAGCCGCTGGTCGACCAGGTCCTGCAGGCCTTCGATCCCGAGGAGCAGGCGGCCGCCCTGCGGCAGCTGGCACGACCCTGAGGCCATCAGGGTTTTCTGATGCGAAAAAGCGGCTGGTGCAGCACTTCTGCAAGCCGGAAAGTGCCGCCTCAGCCGCCTTCCCTTTGCATCTTGTGGCGCCTACCCGACCTCTCCCAATGTGGCTTAATGGGAATTGTTATCATTATTGATCTCTGATATTCTGACGTTCATTCGCAGTGGCATGCCGGTGCCACGCGCCCCAACGGAGGGACTTGTGTACGTCTGCATCTGCAACCAGATCACCGATCGTGAGATTCACGGTGCTGCGCACCTGGGCATCGAAACCCTCGACGAACTGGCCGAAACGCTTGGCGTCGGCACCTGCTGCGGCCGCTGCCGCGAGTGCGCGCACCAGGTGTTGCAGGAAGGCGTGGCGGCGGTGCGCAATGTCACCGTTGCGACCCTCGCCAACATCCAGGTTGTGGAGATTTCTTCCTGTTCCGCGTCGGGCCCATGTACCATAATGGACACTCGGGACCCGGCAGTCGCGAACGACCAGCGCAAGGCGCTGGTGGCCTGAACGCGCCCATGAACTGAAGACCAGTTCACGGCGCGCTTTTGCGCTTTTTCCTTTTTCACTGACTGCACGGCGCCATTGGCGCCGTTTCGTGTTTTTGCGCGGGCCCGGTGCAACAGGAGCCGCCAATGAAAGGTGACAAGAAGGTCATCCAGCATCTGAACGCCCAGCTCAAGAACGAGCTGACCGCGATCAACCAGTATTTCCTGCACGCCCGCATGTATCGCCACTGGGGCCTGAAGAAGCTCGGCGACGTGGAGTACAAGGAATCGATCGGCGAAATGAAGCACGCCGACCGCCTGATCGAGCGCATCCTGATGCTGGACGGCCTGCCCAACCTGCAGGATCTGCACAAGCTGCTGCTCGGCGAAGACACGCCCGAGATGCTCAAGTGCGACCTGAAGCTGGAGCAGACCGCGCACGCCACCGTCAAGGAAGGCATCGCCTACTGCGAATCCGTAGGCGATTACGTCAGCCGCGAAATCCTGGTCGATATCCTCACCGATACCGAGGAACATATCGAATACCTGGAAACGCAGCTGGACCTGATCGACAAGGTCGGGCTGCAGAATTACCTGCAGTCGCAGATGGAGCCGGGCGAGCAATAAGCCGGTTTCCGGCGTGGCCGCTCTCGATGAGCGGCCGCCCCAGCGCGCGGCGCCGTTCGGCTCCGCCTTGTTGCTCGCCTGCAGGCAGTAACTCTTCTCATTCCGATTCCTGTTCTTTATCCAGGCGTCCCTGGCGGGCAAAGGCTCCTGTCCCGCCACGGCGCCGCGCAAATCTCACCCTACGATTAATGATGCGCCCTGACACCGCGGACTTCCGCACCCTGTTCCTCAGCGGCGTGGCCATGCTTGACGTGCGCGCGCCGCTGGAATTCGCGCGCGGGGCCTTCCCCGGCGCGGTCAACCTGCCGCTGATGGATGATGCCGAGCGCCACGAGGTGGGCCTGTGCTATGCGCAGAAGGGCCAGCAGGCGGCAATCGAACTTGGCCACCAGCTGGTGTCCGGGCTGCGCAAGGCCGCGCGGATCGCAGCCTGGGCGGAGTTTGCGCGCGCGCATCCGGACGGCTACCTGTATTGCTTCCGCGGCGGGCTGCGCTCGCAGCTGGTGCAGCAATGGCTGCATGCGGCCGGTGTCGATTACCCCCGCGTGACCGGCGGCTACAAGGCCATGCGCGGCTTCCTGATCGAGACCACCGATGCCGCGGCGGCCGAGCAGCAATGGTTTGTGCTGGGCGGCCTGACCGGCAGCGGCAAGACCGATGTGCTGGCCGACGTGCCCGCCGCGATCGACCTCGAAGGCCATGCGCGGCACCGCGGCTCGGCCTTCGGCCGGCGCGCGCTGGCGCAGCCGCCGCAGATCGATTTCGAGAACGCGCTGGCCATCGACGTGCTGCGGCATATTGACGCAGGCTGGCGCGCGCTGCTGGTGGAGGACGAGGGCCGCTTTATCGGCAGCCGCGACGTGCCGCAGGTGCTGACGCAGCGCATGCAGGCCAGCCCGCTGGTGTGGCTGGAAGCGTCGTTCGACGAACGCGTGGAGCGCGTGCTGCGCGACTATGTGCAGGGGCTGGCGGCGGAGTTCATTGCCGAGAAGGGCAGCACGGAAGGCTTCGAAGCCTACGCCACGCGCCTGCGCGAGGCCATGGCCGGGATCTCGCCGCGGCTGGGCGGTGCCCGCTACGGCAAGCTGTCGGCGTTGCTGGACCAGGCGCTGGCGCAGCAGGCGGAGCGGGGCGAAGTGGATCTGCACCGCGGCTGGATCGAAGTGCTGCTGCGCGAGTACTACGATCCGATGTACGCCTTCCAGCGCGAACAGCGCGAGGCGCGCATCGTCTTTCGCGGTGACCGCGCCGCAGTCACCGACTGGCTGCGGGCGCACACGGCGCAGCGGGGCTAGTCTGCCGATTCAGTGCCCGGCGCAGACCGGGCAATCCGGCGTGCGTGCCAGCCGCATCGTGGTCCATTCCATCGACAGCGCATTGACCATCAGCAGCCGGCCCGCCAGGCTCTCGCCGACACCCGCGAGCAGCTTGAGCGCCTCGGCCGCCTGCACGGTGCCGACCATGCCGACCAGCGGCGCGAACACGCCCATGGTGGCGCAGGCCACTTCCGGCGCGGGTTCGGCCGGCGGGAACAGGCAGGCGTAGCAGGGCGCGTCGGGCTGGCGCCGGTCGAACACGCTGATCTGGCCATCGAAGCGCAGCGCCGCGCCTGACACCAGCGGCACCTTGTGGCGCACGCAGGCGCGGTTGACTGCCTGGCGCGTAGCGAAGTTGTCGCAGCAATCGAGCACCACGTCGGCGCTGGCGACGAGCTGGGCAAGCTCTGCATCGCCCACGCGCGCGGGCACCGTCACGATCTCCAGCCCCGGGTTGATGCGCAGCATGCCTTCGCGCGCCGAATCCACCTTGGGCCGGCCCACGTTGGCGGTGGTGTGGATGATCTGGCGCTGCAGGTTGGTCAGGTCGACTTCATCGTCGTCGACCACCGTGATGCGGCCCACCCCGGCCGAGGCCAGGAAGGGCAGCGCGGCCGCGCCCAGGCCGCCGGCACCGATCACCAGCGCATGGCCGGCAAGCAGGCGCCGCTGGCCCTCGATGCCGAGCTCGTCCAGCAGGATGTGGCGCGAGTAGCGCAGCAGTTGTTCGTCGTTGAGGCCGTCGTCGCTCATGAGGTAATCCCTCGAGTGCTGAAGGGGAGGGCGGTTTTGGGTGCTCCAAAGCCGCCCGAGCTAGCCCAAGCAAGGTGTTCTCCGTCTCCCCTCATGGGGAGAGGGGAGCAAACCGGCAGCCTGAATAAAGCCCCAGGCTCTCAGGGTGCCTTGCCCGTCGGCGTGCCCAGCGGCTCGCCGATCGGAGCGCTGGCCGGCGGCTGCTTGCCGGGGGCCGGCGCCGCCGGCTTGGCTGCCGGTGCGCTGGCGCCCTTGGCGCCGCTCTTGCCCGAGGGCTTGGCCGCCTTGCCGTTGTCGGCCGGCGGATTGGTTTCCAGCTTCGACTTGGAGCGCTTGACCGGCTGGCCGTTGAGCTGGGCGATGGCCTGCTGCAGCATGAAGTCGTCGGCCGTACCGAATTCAACCGGCTTCTTGCGGCGGTCCTTCTCGCGCTCTTCCGGCGTCTTCTTCGCGTTCTCTTCTTCCAGGCGGCGCAGCTCGTCCACGCGGCGCTGCTCGCGCTCGGTCATTTCCGGCTGTTCCGATTCCTGCTTGTTGTGCAGGTGGCGCTCGGTGTCGATTTCGCGCGTGATCAGCGCGTCGTCCGGATCGCCTTCGGGGTTCTGGTCGACCGGGATGTCCGGACGGATGCCCTTGGCCTGGATCGACTTGCCGCTCGGCGTGTAGTAGTACGCGATGGTCAGCTTGATGCCGGTGTCGTTGGTCAGCGGGCGCACGGTCTGCACCGAGCCCTTGCCGAAGGTGGTCTTGCCCATGATCTGCGCGCGGTGATGATCCTGCAGCGCGCCCGCCACGATCTCGGAGGCCGAGGCCGAGTAGGCGTTGGTCAGCACCACCATCGGGATCTTCTTGTAGAGCGCGGGCAGGTCCTTGAGCGGATCGTCTTCGAGCGACGACAGGCGGTAGTTGTTGTACGTCGCCTTGTACACGCGCTTGGCATCGGGCACCTGGCCGTTGGTGGACACCACCGTGGCGTCTTCCGGCAGGAAGGCCGCGGCCACGCCGACCGCGCCCTGCAGCACGCCGCCGCCGTTGTTGCGCAGGTCCAGCACCAGGCCCTTCATGTTGGGGTTCTTCTGCGCCAGTTCGGCCAGCTTGCGGGACAGGTCGGCGATGGTGCGTTCCTGGAAGCTGGTCAGGCGGATCCAGCCGATATTGTTGTCCAGCATCTTGGCCTTGACCGACTGCACGCGGATCTCGGCGCGCGTGATCGAGACCGGGAAGGTGCGTTCCTCGCTCTTGCGGTAGATGGTCAGCGTGACCTTGGTGCCGGGCTCGCCGCGCATGCGCTTGACCGCCTGCTCCAGCGGCAGGCCGCGCACGGGCTTGTCGTCGATGCGGGTGATCAGGTCGCCCGGCTGGATGCCGGCGCGGAAGGCAGGGGTGTCCTCGATCGGGTTGATCACCTTGACCAGGCCTTCTTCCTGCGAGATCTCGATGCCCAGGCCGGCGAAGCGTCCGCGCGTGCCTTCTTGCAGTTCCTTGAAGTCTTTCTCGTCGAGATAGGACGAATGCGGGTCGAGGCTGGCGACCATGCCCTTGATGGCTTCGGTCAGCAGCTTCTTGTCATCGACCGGCTCCACGTACTCGCGCTTGATCTGCCCGAAGATATCGGCCATCAGCCGCAGCTGGTCAAGCGGCAAGGGCCCCGATGAATTCTGGGCGGTCGCCGAAATCTGCAGCGTGGCGAGCACGCCGGCGACGAGGCCGACAGAAACCAGGCTGATGTTCTTGAGGGTCTTGCGCATGAGGGCTGCCTGAACGTGTACTCGAAGTACTGGTGTACGGTATGGGGATTATGCCGGCTGCGGCCGCCCGGCGCCGGGCGGTTTGTCGGACAGTATAAGTGCGAGTGGTGAAAAGGGCCTGTCCCGTCCCGGCTCAGGGTGGGCGGCCGCACATCCGCGCGCGGCCGCCCGGGCGGGCTTCAGCGTGCCTTGCCCTGGCTGGCCACGGCCGCCAGCGAGGCGGCGATGGCGTCCTGGTCACCCAGGTAGTAGTGGCGCAGGGGGCGCAGGTCGGCGTCCAGCTCATAGACGAGCGGGGTGCCGTTGGGGATATTGAGTCCGACGATATCGTCATCCGAGATCTGGTCCAGGTATTTCACCAGCGCGCGGATGCTGTTGCCATGGGCGGCAATGACCACGCGCTTGCCCGATTGGATGTCGGGGGCAATGGATTCGTTCCACAGCGGCATCACGCGGGCCACGGTGTCCTTCAGGCATTCGGTCAGCGGGATTTCATTGCGCGGCACATTGGCGTAGCGCGGATCGTCGTACGAGGCACGCGGATCGGTGGGCTCCAGCGCGGGCGGCGGCGTGTCATAGCTGCGGCGCCACACCAGCACCTGCTCGTCGCCGAACTTGGCGGCCGTTTCTGCCTTGTTCAGGCCGGCCAGCGCGCCGTAGTGGCGCTCGTTCAGGCGCCATTCGTTGCGCACCGGGATCCACATCAGGTCCATTTCATCCTGCACATGCCACAGCGTGCGGATGGCACGCTTGAGCACCGAGGTATAGGCCACGTCAAAGCCCAGGCCGGCATCCTTGAGCAGCTTGCCGGCCTGGCGCGCCTGGTCGGCACCGGTTTCGGTCAGGTCGACGTCGACCCAGCCGGTAAAGCGGTTTTCAAGGTTCCACGTGGATTCGCCGTGGCGGATGAGGACGAGCTTGTACATGCTGCTGCTTCCAGAGAGTAGGTAACCTGCATGCGTCCGCGCCGTCACCTGGAAGGGCTGATGGGTTCCTTGTGGACATCCCATGTCTCAGACAGGCGACAATGGCGGATGGCCATGCGACGGCAGGGCCTGGACGCCAAACCGCGTATTTTATAATGCCGCCGACCCAACCTACCGGAATGCCAACGTGAATTTCTTCGCCGACTACAACAACCTCGCTCTGATCGCCCTTGCCGTGGTCTCGGGCGGCCTGCTGGCCTGGCCCGCGATCTCGCGCAGCACCCGCGGCAAGACCGTCAATACGGCCACCGCGACCCAGCTGATCAACAAGCGCGGCGCGGTCGTGGTCGACATCCGCGAGCCCGCCGAGTATGCCAAGGGTCACCTGCCGCAAGCCAAGAGCGCTCCGCTGGCCGACCTGCCCTCGCGCGCGGCCGGCCTTGCAAAGGACAAGGCTGCCCCCATCATCGTCGTGTGCCAGACCGGCCAGCGCTCGGGCAAGGCCCAGGCAGCGTTGAAGGAAGCCGGTTACAGTGAGATCTACGCGCTCGAGGGCGGCATCGCCGCCTGGCAGCAGGCAGGCCTGCCGCTGGTGAAGTAATCCCGGGCAGCACCGCCGTATCCGTCACAAGGCGCGCCCCCGGCCAGGCCGGGCCGCGCGCGCATTGCATTCAAGGAGAACCCGCATGGCCCGTGTCGTCATGTACAGCACCGTGGTGTGCCCGTATTGCCTGATGGCTGAACGCCTGCTCAAGTCCAGGGGCGTGGAAACGATCGAGAAGGTCCTGATCGACCGCGAACCCGGCAAGCGTGAAGAGATGATGGCCCGTACCGGTCGCCGCACCGTGCCGCAGATCTACATCGACGAGACCCACGTGGGTGGCTTCGACGACCTCTCGGCGCTGGACCGCCAGGGCGGCCTGGTGCCGCTGCTGGCCGCCTGAGCCGGTTGCGCCGGCGCTGGCGCGGAATCGTCTGATTCCGCGCCGCGCTGGTTCCGGCTTACCCCCGGCGCGGGTGAATTCGCCACCCGCGTCATGTACCATATGCGTTTTTCAAGCGGGCACCGGCCAGCCTTGCACGATGCAAGGATTGCGGCCGCCGCGCCCGATGCACACCAGCCCATCCTCCCGGAAGCCTTTCATGAGCGACCAGCAAAACACCCAGCAGGACGATCAACCCTTCTTCAACATCCAGCGCGTCTACCTGAAAGACATGTCGCTGGAGCAGCCCAATTCGCCCGGCATCTTCCTGGAATCGGAAGCCCCGTCGGTGGAAGTGCAGGTCAACGTCGGCGCTTCGCAGCTGCAGGAAGGGATCTTCGAGGTGGTGGTGACGGGCACCGTGACGACCAAGGTGCAGGACAAGGTTGCCTTCCTGGTGGAAGCGCACCAGGCCGGCATCTTCGATATCCGCAACGTGCCGGTGGAGCAGCTGGACCCGCTGCTGGGCATCGCCTGCCCGACCATCCTGTACCCGTACCTGCGCGGCAATATCGCTGACGTGATCACCCGCGCCGGCTTCCAGGCCATCCACCTGTCGGAAATCAACTTCCAGGCGCTGTATGAGCAACGCCTGCAGGCCGCCATGGAAGAAGCCCAGGGTGCCGAAGGCGGCAACAGCGGCATCGTGATGCCCGACGGCAGCCAGGCCCGCCACTGATTCCGGCGTCCTGAGCCATCATCGAAACGGGGCTGCGGCCCCGTTTTGCCTTTGGGCTACCATCGACTGCGTCCATCCTCGGATCAAGCTGCCATGAAACTGACCTTCCTCGGTGCCGGTGCCTGGGGCACCGCCCTCGCCAGCCATGCCGCGGCCGCCAATGACGTGGTGCTGTGGGGGCGCGACCCCGCGCAACTCGCGGCCATCGCGGCCACGCGTGAGAACGCCGCCTACCTGCCCGGCGTGACGCTGTCCGAGAGGCTGGCGGTGCAGGCAGACTTCGAGCAGGCCGTGGCGCATGCCGCCGACGATGCCGACGGCATCGTGGTGGTGGCCACGCCGGTGGCGGGCCTGCGCGAGATGACGCGCCGGCTGGCCGCGCGCGGCGCCAGGCCGGTGTCGATGCTGTGGCTGTGCAAGGGCTTCGAGTCCGGCACCCACCTGCTGCCGCACCAGATGGTGCGGGCCGAACTCGACGCCGCCGGGCGTACCGAGGGCTTTGCCTACGGCGTGCTGACCGGCCCCAGCTTCGCGCGCGAGGTGGCGCTGGGGCTGCCGTGCGCGCTGACCGTGGCAGGCAACGAGCCGTCGCTGGCCGAACGCGCGCAGGCGGCCTTCCACCATCATGCGATGCGCATCTACGGCAGCGACGACCTGATCGGCGTGGAAGTCGGCGGTGCGGTCAAGAACGTGCTGGCCATTGCCACCGGCGCCAGCGACGGGCTGGGCCTGGGCCTGAACGCGCGCGCCGCGCTGGTGACGCGCGGGCTGGCCGAGATGACGCGCCTGGGGCTGGCGCTGGGCGGCCGGGTCGAGACCTTCATGGGCCTGGCCGGCGTGGGCGACCTGATCCTGACCGCCACCGGCGACCTGTCGCGCAACCGCAAGGTCGGCCAGCAGCTGGCGGCGGGGCAGAGCCTGGAGCAGATCCTGGCCGGTCTGGGCCACGTCGCCGAGGGCGTGCGCTGCGCCCAGGCTGTGGCAGAGCTAGCCTCGGCTAACGGTGTCGAGATGCCGATCGCCCGCGCGGTCTGCGCGGTGCTGTTCGACGGGCTGAGCGCCGCCGATGCGGTGGCGCAGCTCCTGCAGCGCGACGCGCGCGACGAATGATGACTCGCGTATCCAAGTTCTGATCCTCCGCACCGCATGCCCACACGACGACAAGCGCTGATCGCGCTGGCTGCCGCCTGCGCCGCCGGGACTTCCGGCGGCGTCTTCGCCCAACCCTGGCCCGCGCGGCCGATCCGCATGGTGGTGCCGTTCCCGCCGGGCTCATCGCCCGACCTGATCGCGCGCATCGTGACCGAAAAGCTGGCCGCCGCGCTGGGCCAGCCGGTGGTGGTGGAAAACCGTCCCGGCGCCGGCGGCAATATCGGCACCGGCATGGTGGCGCGCGCCGCTCCGGATGGCTACACCCTGCTGTTCACCATCAACGGCCCGCTGGTGACCGCGCCGACGCTGTCGCGCAACCTGAACTACGACCCGTTCCGCCAGCTGGCGCCGGTCACGCTGGTGGCGACCTCGCCCAACGTGCTGGTGGTGGATGCACGCCTGCCGGTGCACAACCTGCGCGAGTTCGTCGCGCTGGCACGGGCCAAGCCGGGTGAGTTGAACTATGGCTCGCCCGGCAACGGCAGTGCCTCGCACCTGGCGATGGAGCAACTCAAGGCGATGGCGGGCATCGACCTGCAGCACGTGCCATACCCCGGCTTCCCGCAGATCACCACGGCGATGGTGGGCGGGCAGGTGCAGGCGGGTTTCATGGTGCCGGCGATCGCGATGCCGCAGGTCAACGCGGGCAAGCTGCGCGTGCTGGCCGTGACCACGACGGGGCGCACGGCGGTGTTGCCGTCGGTGCCGACAGTGGCGGAATCCGGCTACCCGGGCTTCGAGGCGATTTCCTGGCAGGCGGTGCTGGCGCCGGCGGGCACGCCGCAGGCTGTGATCGACCGGCTCTACCGCGAGCTGGTGGCGATCATCGGCAGCGCCGACGTGCGCGACAAGATGCGCGCGCAGTATTTCGTGCCGGCCGGCACCGCGCCGGCCTCGCTGCGCCAGACCATGGTGAGCGAGAAGGCGCGCTGGGACAAGGTGATCCGCGCCGCCGGCGTGCAGCCGGAGTAGGCGCTGGCCGGGCGGCTCAGCTGCCGCCTTCGAACCCGTTCTGGCGCCACGCCTCGAACACCACCACGGCGACCGTGTTCGACAGGTTCAGGCTGCGGTTGTCGGGCCGCATCGGCAGCCGGATGCGCTGCGCGGGCGGGAACCAGTCGCGCCGCTCCGGCGATAGCCCGCATGTTTCGGAACCGAACACGAACCAGTCCCCGGGGCGGAACGCCACCTCGCCGAACGGTGTCGAGCCGCGCGTGGTCAGCGCGAACATGCGCGCCGGGTCGGGCTGCTCGCTGGCCATCAGCGCGTCCCAGCTTTCATGCACGCGCATGGTGGCGTACTCGTGGTAATCCAGTCCCGCGCGGCGCATGCGCGCGTCTTCCAGCGGAAAACCCAGGGGTTTGACCAGGTGCAGCTGCGCTCCGGTGTTGGCGCACAGGCGGATCACATTGCCGGTATTGGGCGGGATTTCCGGTTCGACCAGGACGACGTTGAACATGATGCGGGGGATGGCGGGCGCACTGCGCCCTTCGTCAGAACGGTGCGCAGCTTACCGCGCGCACCGGCCACTGTCATCCAAAGCTACGGCGTGCGCAGCGCGACGATCACGCTGACGCGGGCCGCGCCATGCGCCTTGAGCACGCCGGCGGCCTCGTGCAGGGTGGCGCCGGAGGTCATCACATCGTCTACCAGCGCCACGTGCATGCCGTCCAGCCGCGCGGCGCGCGCCAGCCTGAAGGCGCCGCGCAGGTTCACCTGACGGGCGGCCAGGTCCAGCGCACGCTGGCTGCCGGTGTCGCGCTGGCGCTGCAGCAGCACCGGGTCGGCGCGCAGGCCCAGGTGGCGCGCCAGCGGCCGCGCGATTTCCCAGGCCTGGTTGAAGCCGCGCGCGGCCAGCCGCTGTGGCGACAGCGGGATCGGCGCCAGCAGGTCGGGCGCGGGCTGTCGGGCCCAGGCCCCCTGCAGTCCCGCGGCCAGCCTGGCCGCGAGCCAACCCGCCAGCGGCAGGGCGTGGCCGAACTTGAGCGCCAGCACCAGCTGGTCCTGCGGCGAAGCGTAGTCGCCCAGCGTGTGGGCTTGGTCGTAGGCCGGGGGCGATGCCGCGCAGGCCGGGCAGTGGAAGTGGCGCCCCTGCGCCAGCGCGCAGGCGGGGCAGCGCCGCACCGGGCGCAGCAAGTCGGCGGCACAGGGCGCGCAGACCACCTGCCGCTGCACCGCGCCGCACAGCGCGCAGGCGCTTGGCAGCAGCAGTTCGGCGGCTCCGGCCAGCGCCTTGCCGGCGGCGCCGGCAGCCAGCGCGGCGCGCGCGTATACTTGCCGTCCGGCCGCGGCCCATCGGGCGCGGCGGCCGCATTCATCCGGCGCTCGGGCCTGATCCTGTATCTGTCCCCGCGCCGGTTCCTGGTTTTCTTGCTGCCCTGTCTGCCCGTGTCCCTGCATGCCGCTGATTCCCCCGATGCCTTCCTGCCGCCCGCGCGCCTGACCCGGCTCGCCTTCGACCGGCGCAGCCGGGGCTTCGGCCAGCTGGACTTCCTGCTGGGCGAGATCGGCCGCCGCATGCAGGAGCGCATGGAAGTGATCCGCCTGGCGCCGCAGCGCGCGCTGGATATCGGCTGCGGCCACGGCCAGGGCCTGGCCGGGCTGCGCGCGCGCTTCCCGGATGCGCAGATTGCCGGACTGGACATCTCCGGCGCGATGCTGGCCGAGGCCGGCCAGCGCGACCCGCAGCGCCGGCCCGGCTGGATCGGCCGCATGCTGGGCAAGCGGCCGCTCTTTGACCTGGTCCAGGGCGATCTTGCCACACTGCCTTTTGCGCCCGCGAGCTTCGACCTGCTGTGGTCCAACCTGGCGCTGCACTGGCATCCGGAGCCGCACCGCGTGTTCCCGGAGTGGCACCGCGTGGCGCGCGACGAAGGGCTGGTGCTGTTCTCGCTGTTCGGCCCGGACACCCTGAAGGAGCTGCGCGCGGCCTTTGCCGAAGTCGACCAGGCACCCCATACGTTGCGCTTTGTCGACATGCACGATATCGGCGACATGCTGGTGCACAGCGGCTGGTCCACCCCGGTGATGGACATGGAGACGCTGACCGTGACCTACGAGTCCCCCGCCACGCTGCTGCGCGAGGTGCAGGCCTTCGGCGGCCTGCGCGGGCCGGTCGGGTCGCTGCCGCAGGGCCTGCGCGGCCGCGGCTGGTACCAGGCGCTGGCGCAGGCGCTGGAGCGGCGGCGCAACGCCGACGGCGTGATCCCGCTGACCTTCGAGATCGTCTACGGCCACGCCTGGAAGCTGGCCCCGCGTGGCGGCCAGGCGGTCGACGACCAGGGCCGCGCGGTGGTGCCGCTGGACCAGATCGGCCGTGCAAGGCCGCGTCGGACAAGTTAAAACAGAGTTAACTTGCGCCGGTGCTGGATTGCCGCAAACATAGCGCCGGCGCGGCGGGCAGGGCGATGGCGGGGCCCTTCCCTATGCACAGAATCAAGCAGCGCGCAAGCCGTCCGGTCAAGGCGCGCCCTTGTCCGTGTATGGGAAGCGCCCTATAATGCGCCAGTTTGTCGCAGTGGTCCCCTGGCACAAGAACGTCCTGGTTTTGCACTTGCACTGTGCGGCCCGGACGCCATCGTCCCGGGTGTGCATCCGATGCAGAGTGGTTGGCGATGCAAGACTTGGGTATCGCATTCCAGACGGCAGGTGGTGACTCCGGCGGAAATCTCGACGGACCTCCCCCCGCGCCCCACGACTGGCTGATGAAGCGGAATTGCTCGCTGAGTCCACGCCAGGTCGGCTGGTTTTACCTCTCGATCCTCACGGTTTCGCTTGCCATCGCGTTGTTTTTTGCGTGGCAAGGGTCCTGGCTCGTACTGCCGTTCGCGAGCATCGAGCTGATCGGGCTGGGCATCGCACTGCTGGTGTATGCGCGCCATGCGACAGACTATGAGCGCGTCAGCATCACCGACGGCACGCTGGTCGTGGAGACAGCCAGCGCCGGACGGGTGACGCGTCAGGAATTCAATCCGCGCTGGGTGCGGATCGAACTGGGTGAATCGTTCCGCGCGCTGGTGACGCTGCGCTCGGGCGGGCGTGAGGTACAGGTGGGGTGTCACGTGGACCCGTACCGGCGACGCAAGTTCGCGCAGGAGCTCGCAGCGGCCTTGCGCCGCCTCTGAGAGGCGGCGGTGGCGGCGGCGGGGACAGATTTGAATCTGTAAATTGGGTAGATAACAAATGAAAATGTGGAAGAAGGCATCCGCAGTTTGTCTGGCCGGCGCGTCCCTGCTTGCCAGCCAGGCGGCGTCCGCGGTCAGCGACATGCCGGGCGGCCCCGCCGTGCGCCAGCTCAACCTGACCGAGCCGGTTACCAAGATCGCCGAACAGATTCACTGGCTGAACTGGATGATGTTGATCATGTGCACGGTGATCTTCGTCGCGGTATTCAGCGTGATGTTTTATTCCGTCTTCAAGCACCGCAAGGCCAAGGGTGCCAAGCCGGCTGCCTTCCACGAGAGCATCACGGTCGAAGTGATCTGGACCATCGTCCCGTTCATCATCGTGATTGCGATGGCCCTGCCGGCCACCAAGACCGTGGTGGCGATGAAGGACACCACCAACTCCGACATCACCATCAAGGCCACCGGCTACCAGTGGAAGTGGGGCTATGACTACCTGAAGGGCGAAGGCGAAGGCATCTCCTTCGTGTCGACCCTGACCACCCCGCGCGAGCAGATCAACAACGAGCAGCCCAAGTCGAATACCTACCTGATGGAGGTGGACAACGAGCTGGTCGTGCCGGTCAACAAGAAGATCCGCATCGTCACCACCGCCAACGACGTGATCCACGCCTGGATGATCCCGGCCTTCGGCGTCAAGCAGGATGCGATCCCCGGCTTCGTGCGCGACACCTGGTTCAAGGCCGAGAAGATCGGCGTGTACCGCGGCCAGTGCGCCGAGCTGTGCGGCAAGGAGCACGCCTTCATGCCGATCGTGGTGCGCGTGGTCTCGGACGCCGACTACACCAAGTGGGTCGACGGCAAGAAGAAGGAGCTGGCGGCCAAGGCCGACGATCCCAACAAGACCTGGACGCTGGACGAGTCGAAGGTGCGTGGCGAGAAGGTCTACGCCGCCAACTGCGCGGTCTGCCACCAGCCCAACGGCAAGGGCGGCGGCGCCTTCCCGGCGCTGGACGGCTCCAAGCTGGTCAATGGCCCCAAGGCCGGCCAGATGCACATCATGCTGGAAGGCAAGGCTGCCATGCCGTCGTGGAAGCAGCTCTCGGACACCGAGCTGGCCGCGGTCATGACCTATACGCGCAATGCCTGGAGCAACAAGACGGGTGAAGTGGTCCAGCCGAGCGACTTCGTGGGCGCCCGTGCGGGCAAGTTCCCCGAGGGCGGCGGCGCGGCAGGCGGCGCAGCGCCGAAGGCCGAAGCCAAGCCGGCCGACAAGGCTGACAAGGCTGACAAGCAGGCCAGCCTCGCGGGCAACCGCGTCGCGGGCTGACCCGCTGAAGACAGAACAGGATTAGAGGAGCATTTGCGATGAGTACTGCTACCCCGGACGCGCTCGCCCATCCGCACGATCATGCGCATGACGACCACGCGCACGACCACCCGCATGGCTGGCGCCGCTGGCTGTTCGCGACCAACCACAAGGACATCGGTACGCTGTACCTGCTGTTCTCGTTCATCATGCTGCTGTCGGGCGGCTTGCTGGCACTGCTGATCCGCCTGGAGCTGTTCGAGCCGGGCCTGCAGTTCTTCCGCCCCGAGCTGTTCAACCAGTTCACCACCATGCACGGTCTGGTGATGGTGTTCGGCGCGATCATGCCGGCCTTCGTCGGCTTCGCCAACTGGATGATCCCGCTGCAGATCGGCGCGTCCGACATGGCGTTCGCGCGCATGAACAACTTCAGCTTCTGGCTGATGCCGCCGGCCGCGCTGCTGCTGGCCGGCTCGTTCCTGGTCCCGGGCGGCGCCACCGCCGCCGGCTGGACCCTGTACGCGCCGCTGTCGGTGCAGATGGGCCCGGGCATGGACATGGCCATCTTCGCGATGCACATCATGGGTGCGTCGTCGATCATGGGCTCGATCAACATCATCGTGACCATCCTCAACATGCGCGCCCCCGGCATGACGCTGATGAAGATGCCGATGTTCTGCTGGACCTGGCTGATCACCGCCTACCTGCTGATCGCCGTGATGCCCGTGCTGGCCGGCGCCATCACCATGGTGCTGACCGACCGCCATTTCGGCACGAGCTTCTTCTCGGCCGCCGGTGGTGGTGACCCGGTGATGTACCAGCACATCTTCTGGTTCTTCGGCCACCCCGAGGTGTACATCATGATCCTGCCGGCGTTCGGGATCGTCTCGCAGGTGGTGCCGGCGTTTGCCCGCAAGCGCCTGTTCGGCTACAGCTCGATGGTGTACGCCACCGCCTCGATCGCCATCCTGTCGTTCATCGTGTGGGCCCACCACATGTTCACGACCGGCATGCCGGTGACCGGCCAGCTGTTCTTCATGTACGCGACCATGCTGATCGCGGTGCCCACCGCCGTGAAGATCTTCAACTGGATCGCCACCATGTGGCGCGGCTCGATGACCTTCGAGACCCCGATGCTGTTCTCGATCGGCTTCATCTTCGTGTTCACCATCGGCGGCTTCACCGGCCTGATGCCGGCCGTGGCCCCGATCGACATCCAGCTGCAGGACACCTACTTCATCGTGGCGCACTTCCACTATGTGCTGGTGGCCGGCTCGCTGTTCGCGCTGTTCGCGGGCTTCTACTACTGGGGTCCGAAGTGGAGCGGTTTCATGTACAACGAAACCCGCGGCCAGATCCACTTCTGGGGGTCGATCATCTTCTTCAACGTGACCTTCTTCCCGATGCACTTCCTGGGCCTGGCCGGCATGCCGCGTCGCTATGCCGACTACCCGACCCAGTTCGCTGACTTCAATGCGATCGCGTCGATCGGTGCGCTGGGCTTCGGCCTGATGCAGGTGTACTTCTTCTTCTTCGTGGTGC
Organism: Cupriavidus sp. GA3-3; assembly: GCF_000389805.1. Classification (NCBI taxonomy): domain Bacteria; kingdom Pseudomonadati; phylum Pseudomonadota; class Betaproteobacteria; order Burkholderiales; family Burkholderiaceae; genus Cupriavidus; species Cupriavidus sp. GA3-3. The sequence continues at coordinate 195,837 of NZ_KB944502.1, read as the reverse complement.
TGCCGTCGTACCGCGGTGGCGAGAAGGCCGCCGACAAGCCCTGGGATGGCGCAGAGGGCCTGGAGTGGACCGTGCCGTCGCCGGCGCCGTTCCACACCTTTGAAGTTCCCCCGCAGGTCCGCTAAGGCGCGGCCAGCGTAATCAGGCAGCGGGAGGCGGCAGCGTCGCCTCCCGCGCCGGCAAGCAACAGAAGCAGCTATGCAGTCTCCAGACAAAAGCCCATCACGCCCGGACCAGAAGGCCGCCAACCGGCGCCTTGGCCTGATCCTGCTGTCGATCGTGGTGGTTTTCTTTCTGGGGTTCTTCGCCAAGATGATGTTTCTTGGCTGAGGCGGCAGGGTAGCGAGATGAGCATCGACCAGCAGGCTGGCAGGGAAGCGGACAAGCGGTTCAACCGCGGCATGATGCTGCGCCTGGTCGTGATCGTGGCCGTGATGTTCGGCTTCGGCTATGCGCTGGTGCCGCTGTACAAGAAGATCTGCGAGATCACCGGCATCAACGTGATCACCACGCGCGAGCTGCACGGCGCGGTGAAGAACACGCAGGTCGACAAGAGCCGCACCATCACGGTGGAGTTCGACTCCAACGCGCGCGGGCCCTTCGCCTTCCGGCCGGTGAAGAACAGCATGGAAGTGCATCCGGGCGAGATGGCGACGATCGTCTACGAGGTGGCCAACGGACAGCCGCGCGATATTTCGGCGCAGGCCATCCCGAGCTACGCGCCCAAGCAGGCGACCCAGTATTTCATGAAGCTGGAGTGCTTCTGCTTCAAGCAGCAGACGCTCAAGGCGAAAGAGGCGCGCGAGATGCCGGTGGTGTTCGTGATCGATCCCGCGCTGCCCAAGGATGTGAAGAATATTACGCTGTCGTACACCTTCTTCGAGGTGGGTGCGCCGGTGGCGCAGGCGCCCGAGGGCCAGCTGGCGCCGCAGCCGGCAACGGCCGGCAAGGGCATCTGAGGCGGCCGCGGTGCATGCCGGGGCGGAGGAGGACGGGCAATGGATGAGATGAAGGACGCGGTCAAGCGCAAGATGTCGTTCGGGCAGACCATGCGCGCGGTGCTGTGGTCGTTCATCGGCCTGCGCAAAGGCGCCGAGCACGAGCGCGACATGGCCCGGCTGAACCCGGTGCATGTGGTGATCGCCGGAGTGATCGCGGCGGCCATCTTCATCGCGGTGCTGGTGCTCATCGTGCGCACCGTGGTGGGGCAGGCAGCGGGATAGCAGGGCAGGAAGGGTAGACAACAAAAGCAGTCGCAGAACAAAGCAACCGCGGCGGCGGGGCTGGCCCGGAGGAGGGGACGGCCCGCAGTGCCAAAGCGCGGATCACGAATACTGAATCAAAGACTCTGAGCTGGAGATAAAAGAATGAGTGCGAATCGCGCAAACGCTCCGTACTACTTCGTACCGGGCCCGTCGCGCCACCCGATCACGGCAAGCTTCGGCCTGCTGATGACGGGCGCGGGTGCCGCCGGTTGGGTAAACGGGCAGCCCTGGGCGCCGTACCTGTGCGGCCTCGGCCTGCTGTGGTTCCTGTTCGTGCTCAAGAGCTGGTTTGGCGACGCCATCAGCGAGTCCGAAGGCGGCATGTACGGCAAGAACATCGACCTGTCGTTCCGCTGGTCGATGGGCTGGTTCATCTTCTCGGAGGTGATGTTCTTCGCGGCCTTCTTCGGCGCGCTGTTCTATGCCCGCACCATCGCCATGCCATGGCTGGGCGACCTGAACAACAAGATCCTGTGGCCCGACTTTGCCGCGGTATGGCCCAACACCGGCCCGGCCGGCGTGGTGGAAAGCTTCCAGACCATGGGTCCGTGGCCGATCCCGACAATCAACACCGCGCTGCTGCTGATGTCCGGCCTGACGCTGACCTGGGCGCACCACGCGCTGCTGGCCGGCAAGCGCAGCCAGCTGATTCAGGGCCTGTCGCTGACCATCCTGCTGGGCGCGGTCTTCATGTGCTTCCAGGTGTACGAGTACATGCACGCCTACTCGGAACTGAACCTGAAGCTGACCTCGGGCATCTACGGCTCGACCTTCTTCCTGCTGACCGGCTTCCACGGCTTCCATGTGACCATGGGCGCGATCATGCTGGCCGTGGTGCTGGTCCGCGTGCTGAAGGGCCACTTCACGCCTGACCACCACTTTGCATTCGAAGGCGCCGCCTGGTACTGGCACTTCGTTGACGTGGTGTGGCTGTTCCTCTACGTCGTGGTGTACTGGCTGTAAATCCGGCTGCCGTACCCGCCGGCGCGCCCCCCGGGGGCCGCCGGCGCCAACGCAAAAGAGAAACGCCGCAGGAGGTTGTCCAGCCTGCGGCGTTTGTCTTTTGCGGGCCTGGTGCCCGCGTCCTGGCGTTCAGGGTGCCATGCGGATGCCCGTGCTGTGGATCCAGCCCATCCAGTTCGAGAACAGGATGAACAGGAACAGCGCCATCGAGAACCCGACGCGCAGCATCAGCGAGCGCATCATGTTGGGCGTCGTGCCGCGGTCGCGCATCATGAAGAACAGGGCGGAGGCCAGGCTGGCGATGATCAGGATGAAGGCAACGATGATGACAAAGCGCATGGCGGGGCAGGTCGGGGCCAGGAGCGACGGAAAGACCCATTATCGCACCAGCCCGTTGCCGCTGGCCGCTGCACTGGTGATGATCGCCGTGACCTGCGCGCTGGGCAACTGGCAGCTCAACCGCGCGCACGACAAGGAGGCGCGCGCGGCGCGGCTGCAGGCGCTGTCGGCGCAGCCGCCGGTGGTGCTGGGCACGGCCCCGCTGCCGCAAGTTGTGACCGACCGCACGGTCCGCGTGACCGGGCGCTTTGACACGGCCCGCACCGTATTGCTGGATAATCGCCCCCACGGCAATGGCAGCAGCCCCGGGGATAGCCGCGCCGGCTTCCTGGTGCTGACGCCGCTGCGGATTGCAGCCGCCTCGCCGGCGCCCGCAGGTGCCGCCGGCGCCATGCAGGCGGTGCTGGTGCTGCGCGGCTGGCTGCCGCGCGATGCCCAGGACCGCACCCGGATTGCGCCGTTCCCCACGCCCGAGGGCGAGGTAACGATCGAAGGCACGGCACTGGCGGCCGTGCCGCGGGTCTATAGCCTGGGCCAGGACGCCGCCGGCAGCAAGATCCGCCAGAACCTGGACCTCGCTGCCTATGCGGCTGAAACCGGCCTGGCGCTGCACCCGCTGGTGCTGGAGCAGCGCAGCGACAGCGGCGATGGCCTGGCGCGCGACTGGGCCCCGGCCGACCTGGGCGCGGACCGGCACTACGGCTATGCCTTCCAGTGGTTCGGGCTGGCCGCGCTGACGGTGGTGCTGGTGGTCGTGCTGGGCTGGCGCCGCGCGCGCCGGGTGGCAGCACCGTAACTCGAATGAACCGGGCGCATGCGCTCGCCGAAGACAAAGGACAGACGTACTCCATGGCACAGCAAGACTCCGCCCCGGCCGCCGCGGCCTCGCCGCCGGATACCCGCATCGATGCGCGCACGCGCCGTGGCCGCCTGCAGATGCTGATGCTGTTGCTGGTGTGCGCGTCGCCGGTGATCGCCTCTTACTTCACCTATTACGTCATCAAGCCGCGTGGCGGCGCCACCAACTACGGCGCGCTGGTCGACCCGCAGCGGCCGATGCCGCCGGTGCGCGTCACCGATGAGCAGGGCCGGGCCGTGCCGCTGGAGCAGTTCCGCGGCAAGTGGCTGCTGGTGACCACCGACCCGTCCGCCTGCGACGAGGCCTGCGCGAAGAAGCTCTTCACCATCCGCCAGATCCGCGCCGGGCAGGGCCAGGACCGCGAACGCATCGTGCCGGTGTGGCTGGTGACCGACGACGGCAAGATCGACGAGCGCCTGAACGCCGCCTACAACGAGCCCTACGCGGGTGTGCGCTTCCTGCGCATCGACCGCCAGGCCGCGCAGCAGTGGCTGCCGGCCGAACCCGGCAAGCGCGCCGAGGACACCCTGTTCCTGGTCGACCCGCTGGGCAACCTGATGATGCGTTTCCCGCAGGATCCGGACCCCAAGAAGATGAGCGGCGACCTGAAGAAGCTGCTCAAGGTCTCGCGCATCGGCTAAAGGGGACGGCATGCTGCTGCAACTGGCCATCATCGGCATCCTGATCGCGCTGTTCCCGCTGTCCTACGTGCTGGTGAAGGGGGACCGCAACAAATACCGCAAGCTCGCCTGGATCACGGCGTTCCTGACGCTGGACCTGATCATGTTCGGCAGCTTCACGCGCCTGACCGACTCCGGCCTGGGCTGCCCCGACTGGCCCGGCTGCTACGGGCACTCCAACCCGCACGCCGCGATGGAGCCGATCCGCGCGGCCGAGACCGCGCTGCCCAGCGGCCCGGTGACGCTGGCCAAGGCGTGGATCGAGATGATCCACCGCTACTTCGCCATGGCGGTCGGGGTGCTGATCATCACGCTGATGGTGCTGGCGTGGGTCAAGCGGCGCGAGCTGAAGCAGTCGCCGTGGTTCGCCACCGGGGTGCTGCTGCTGGTGTGCGTGCAGGGTGCGTTCGGCGCTTTCACCGTGACCCTGAAGCTGCAGCCGATCATCGTGGTCACGCACCTGATGCTGGGCATGGCTCTGCTGGCCGTGCTGATCCAGCTGGGCTCGCGCAACGATCCGCCGCACCCGGTCGCGGCGCGGGCCGCGCGGCTGCGCTGGCCGGTGCGCATCGGCCTGCTGCTGCTGGTGATCCAGATCTTCCTGGGGGGCTGGGTCAGCACCAACTACGCGGTGCTGGCCTGCACCGACTTCCCGCTGTGCAATGGCCAGCTGGTGCCCGAGATGGATTTCCGCCACGGCTTCACCCTGTGGCGCCAGCTGGGCATGACCGCCGATGGCGACTACATCCCGCACGCGGCGCTGGTGGCGATCCACTGGGTGCACCGCGGCTTTGCCTTTGTCGTGCTGGGCTACCTGGCGTGGCTTGGCCTGCGAGCGCGCCGGCTTGAAGGGCTCGCGCGCGCGGCCGGCTGGCTGCTGGCCACGCTGGTGCTGCAACTGGCCACCGGGATGTCCAATATCGTGTTCGACTGGCCGCTGGTGGCCGCGGTTGCGCACAACGGCGGCGCGGCGCTGCTCCTGCTGCTGCTGGTCCGCCTCCACTACAATACAGGGCTCGCAGGGCTCACCATGCGGGCCGCCGGCGCCCCCGCTGCCGTGCCGAACGCCGCCCGCGCCACATGAAAGACAAGACCCCTTCCGTGGTTACCGCTACCCACCCCCATTCGCTGGGCAAGTTGAGCCGGATACGGCACCTTGCCCGACAATATGCCGCCCTGACCAAGCCGCGCGTGACGCAGCTGGCCGTGTTCTGCGCCATCATCGGCATGTTCCTCGCCACGCCCGGCATGGTGCCGTGGCGCGTGCTGATCGGCGGCGCCGCCGGCATCTGGCTGCTGGCCGGTGCGGCCTTTGCCATCAATTGCCTGGTCGAGCAGAAGATCGATGCGCTGATGCGCCGCACCGCGTGGCGCCCGTCGGCCACCGGCGAGATCACCACGCCGCAGACCCTGGTGTTCTCCGCCGTACTGGGCGGCGCCGGCATGTGGCTGCTGCACGTCTACGCCAACGACCTGACGATGTGGCTGACCTTTGCCACCTTCCTCGGCTACGCGGTGGTCTACACCATCCTGCTCAAGCCGGCCACGCCGCAGAACATCGTGATCGGCGGGCTCTCGGGGGCGATGCCGCCGGCGCTGGGCTGGGCCGCGGTGGCGGGCGAGGTACCTGCCGAGGCCTGGTTCCTGGTGCTGATCATCTTCACCTGGACCCCGCCGCACTTCTGGGCCCTGGCGCTGTACCGCCGCGCCGACTACGCCAAGTCCGGCCTGCCGATGCTGCCGGTCACGCACGGCGAGCGCTACACGCTGCTGCATATCCTGCTGTACACGCTGATCATGATCGCCGCGACGCTGCTGCCCTTTGTCTACGGCATGAGCGGCTATATCTACCTGGCGGCCGCGTTGGCGCTGGGCGCGGGTTTCCTGGCCTACGCCTGGAAGATGTACCGTAACTATTCGGACGAGCTGGCGCAGCGCACCTTCCGCTTCTCGATCCTGTACCTGTCGCTGCTGTTCGCCGCGCTGCTGGTCGACCACTACTTCAAGTTCGTGCCGCAGGTCTGACCTGTGGCCGACCGGCTGCGGCATCTTGTCGCGGCCGGCGCAGCGTGGCGGCACGATCGGCGATACTGCGTGATGTCGCCGCCCTCCGGTGCCGCTGTTTCCTCCCACCCCTGACCGGTTTCCGCCGCATGCCCCGCCTAAGCCCCGCCTCCGGCCTGTTCGCCGCCTTCCGCCGCTTTTCCCTGCTGGCCGCGCTTGCGCTGGCCGTGGCTGCCTGCGGGCAGCAGAAGGCCTCGTTCCGCAATGTCGACATCACCGGCGCGGCGGACTTCGGCAAGGACTTCTCGCTGACCGACCATCACGGCAAGGTGCGCACCATCGCCGACTTCAAGGGCAAGGCGGTGGTGATGTTCTTCGGCTACACCCACTGCCCGGACGTGTGCCCGACGACGATGGCCGAACTGAAGGCGGTGATGGAGAAACTGGGCCCGGATGCCGACCGCGTGCAGGTGCTGTTCGTCACGGTCGACCCGGAACGCGACACGCAGGCGCTGCTGGCGCAGTACGTGCCGGCCTTCGATGCGCGCTTCCTGGGGCTGCGCCCGGCCGACGAAGCCGCACTGCAGAAGTTGACCAAGGACTTCAAGGTGTTCTACGCCAAGGTGCCGGGCAGCTCCCCGAACAACTACACGGTGGACCACTCCGCGGGCAGCTATGTGTTCGACCCGGACGGCAAGCTGCGGCTGTTCATCCGCCACGGCCAGGGTCCGGATCCGATCGCGCACGACCTGAAACAGCTGCTGTCGTGACGTGAAAGGGTGGGAAGGGGTGCGGCATAAGGTCGCACTCACCCTCTCGCGGGCAACAAAAAGGCCGGTCCAGTGGACCGGCCTTTTGCATGGCTGGGGGTGCGGATCAGGCGAACGCCTGCAGCGCCCCCTTCATCTTCTTCATGGCCGCGGCCTCGATCTGGCGGATGCGCTCGGCCGAGACGCCGAACTCGTCAGCCAGCTCATGCAGCGTGGCGCCGCCCGAGCCATCGTCTTCGACGTGCAGCCAGCGTGCCTCGATGATGCGGCGGCTGCGTTCGTCCAGCTTGCCCAGCGCTTCTTCCAGGCCCTCGACCTGCATGCGGTCGTGGCGCTTGGCTTCCAGCACGCGGGTGGGCTCGTTGTGGTTGTCCGCCAGGTAGGCGATGGGGGCGAATTCCTCTTCGCCGTCGTCGATCTGGCCTTCCAGCGCCAGGTCGCCGCCCGACAGGCGGGTTTCCATCTCCATCACTTCTTCGGGCTTGACGTTCAGCTCGCGCGCCACGGCCTCGACCTGCTCCGGCGTGAACGTGTGCGCGCCCTGCTTGTGGCTGCGCAGGTTGAAGAACAGCTTGCGCTGGGCCTTGGTGGTGGCCACCTTGACCATGCGCCAGTTCTTCAGCACGTATTCGTGGATCTCGGCCTTGATCCAGTGCATCGCGTACGACACCAGGCGCACGCCCTGGTCGGGGTCGAAGCGCTTGACCGCCTTCATCAGGCCGATATTGCCTTCCTGGATCAGGTCGGCGTGGGGCAGGCCGTAGCCCAGGTACTGGCGGGCGATCGACACCACCAGGCGCAGGTGGGACATCACCATCTGGCGGGCAGCGTCAACGGAATCGTGGTCGCGGAGCTCGCGCGCCAGGCGCTGCTCTTCCTCCGCGGTCAACAGCGGAATCCGGTGGACAGCCTGGATATAGCTGTCGAGGTTGCCAACGGTGGCCGGGAAGGTCAGCGCGAAGCTGCCCGTGCTCCGGGGTGCCGTCGGCAGACGGTTATTCAGGGTTTGGTCGGCAGACAAGACTGCGTTCACTCAATGGCTCCTTTCGCATCCGGCGGTTCGGTTGCCGGGGTGCCGCGCCTGTTGGGGCGGTGGCACTGCAACACATATTAGCACTCAGGCCGGGTGAGTGCTAATTGGAGCCCCGATGGTCGTGATAGTTCCTCTCGATTGCTCTTGCTGCTGGCATAGCTACCTATCAATTCGAGCGGCGGGAACGATACCCACGGTTCGGCGCACTGGATGTTAGAGCGGTGCCGGGCACGGGGGTTCTGCCCGCTGCTGCAATGATTTGTTGCAGCAGCGGCTACACTCGACCAAGCTGCGGCGCGCTGGCATCCTTGCAAGCCTCTCTCATTCCACCGGAGGAGTTATGTCTGCTATCGAACACTTGCTCAAGCCGCATGTGCGCGACCTGGGCGATTTTACCGTGCGCCGGCTGTTGCCCGCCGCCGCCACCCAGACCGTTGGTCCGTTTATCTTCTTCGACCATATGGGGCCGGTGCAACTGCCGCCGGGCGGCGGAGCCGACGTGCGCCCGCATCCACATATCGGACTGGCCACGGTCACTTATCTGTTCGAGGGCGAGATCATCCACCGAGACAGCCTGGGCAGCGACCAGGCGATCCGCCCGGGCGATGTCAACTGGATGACCGCCGGGCACGGCATCGTGCACTCGGAGCGCTCGCCCGAGCATGTGCGCCCCGCCGGGGCCCGCCTGCACGGCATCCAGACCTGGGTGGCACTGCCGCAGGAGCATGAGGGTGCCGAGCCGTCGTTTTTCCACCATCCCGCCGCCACGCTGCCACGGATCGAGCGGCCGGGTGTGCGCATGGTGGTGATTGCGGGCGATGCCTTTGGCCAGGTCTCTCCGGTCAAGGTCTTCAGCCGCACCCTGTACGTGGCGATCGAGCTGGATGCGGGCGCGAGCGTGGAGATCCCGGCCGATCATGCCGAGCGGGGCATCTATCCGGTGGACGGGGCGGTGGCGCTCGACGGCGAGCCGCTGCCGGCCGAGCATATGGTGGTGCTCACGCCGGGCCAGCCCGCAACGCTGACGGCCACGACGCCGTCGCGCGTAATGCTGCTGGGCGGCGACCCGACCGACGGGCACCGCTTCATCTACTGGAATTTCGTTGCCAGCAGCAAGGTGGCGATCGAGGCCGCCGCCCAGCGCTGGGAGGACGATCAGTTCCCGCACGTGCCGGGCGAGACCGAGCGCATCCCGCTGCCCCCGCGCAAGCCCTGACAGCGGTCCCGGGGCTGGCTCAGACCGGGCTGGCCCAGGTCACGCGAGTGCCTTGCCGCAGGCATTCGCGGATGGCCTCGACCTGGATCGCGATCGGTGCCGGCACCGGCGCCGCGCCGTCCAGCACGCGCCGGATCCAGGCCACGGTCTGGCCGGCGTCGCTGCCGGGCGGCAGTTCAGGCACTTCGGCCAGCGAACCAACAGCCGGATCGACCAGCGTCTGCTGGTGCCCCTCGTGCAGCCAGTCGATGCGGCTGGTGCGGCGCGCATCGGCCACCACTTCGCCCTCGGTGCCGCGTGCCAGCAGCACGTTGGCGGGTTCATGCGAGAAGTAGTCGGTCAGCGTCTCGCGGTATTCGGGGTGGGTGTAGCTGTACAGGCGCAACCCTTCCGCGGGCGAATGCTCGCCCACCGGCTGCAGCATCTTGGCCACCGTATGCGCCGAATTGCGCAGGCCGATCACGGTGCGCCGCTCCAGCAGCTGCGACAGCCCGGGCGACAGCACATCCACCGGCAGCACCGCCAGCGGCCCGAGGTCGCTGCTCTCGCGCAGCCGTGCCGAGGCGTCGCCGGTAGTCGCGCACAAGGGCACGCCCAGCGCCTCGAACAGCGCCATGCTGGTCACGCGGCCATTGAACAGGCGCGTGCCGTGCACCAGCACGGGGACATCTTCGCGCGCCAGCAGCAGCGCCAGCAGCGGCACCAGGTTGGGTTGCTTGCGCGCACCGTTGTAGCTGGGGATCACCACCACCTGCCGGTCAGGCGGCGCCGGCAGCGGCTGGCAGTGCGCATGGGCGGCTTCCAGCATGCCGGCCAGCTCGTGCGGGGCCTCGCCCTTGATGCGGTAGGCCATCAGGATGGCGCCGAGCTCCAGGTCCGAGACGCGCCCGGCCAGCATGGCGTCGAACAGGGCCTGCGCGTCTTCGCGCGGCAGCGCCCGCGCGCCGTTGACGCCGCGGCCGATCTCCTTGATATAGCGGGCAGCAGGGAAGGACGTGGCTGGCGTGGTCATGGCGGCGTGGGGGTAGTCTGTTCTGGGTTCATGATAGCGGAGCCAGGCCGCCGCGCCCATCGCCGCCTGTGCCACATAGGGCCGCCCACCGGCACGCGGCCGGCGGGCACTACGCGGCTTCCTGCAGCGCCGGGTTGCGCTGCTTGCGGTAGAGGAAGTCCAGCACCGCGGTGCGGCAGGCGTGGTAGGCCTTGTCGTCGGCCAGCGCGACGCGGTCGCGCGGACGCGGAAGCTCCACCTTCAGGATCTCGCCGATGGTCGCGGCCGGACCGTTGGTCATCATGATGATGCGGTCGGCCAGCAGCACGGCCTCGTCGACGTCGTGGGTCACCATCACCACGGTGCTGCGGGTGCGCGCCACGATCTTGATCAGCTCGTCCTGCAGGTGCGCGCGCGTGAGCGCATCGAGCGCGCCGAAGGGCTCGTCCATCAGCAGCACCTTGGGCGCCATCGCCAGCGCGCGGGCAATGCCCACGCGCTGCTTCATGCCGCCGGAGATCTCATGCGGATACTTGTTCTCGGCGTGCGTCAGGCCCACCAGCGCCAGCGTGTCGTGCGTGCGCGCCTTGAGCTGCGGCTTGCTCTCGCTGGCGGCGAAGACGCGCTCCACGCCCAGGTAGACGTTCTCGAAGCACGTCAGCCACGGCAGCAGCGAATGGTTCTGGAACACCACCGCGCGCTCCGGCCCCGGCCCGGCGATCTCGCGCCCGGCGCAGATCAGCGCGCCGGTGGTGGGCGTGGCCAGTCCCGCGACCAGGTTCAGCAGCGTGGACTTGCCGCAGCCTGAATGGCCGATCAGCGTGATGAACTCGCCCTCGGCGATATGCAGGTTGATATCGCGCAGGGCGACGAACGGGCCCTTGCGGGTCTTGAAGGTCTGGCCGACGTTTTCGATGCTGACGAACTTGTCCATGGCGATTCTCCCCGCGTGTCAGTTGGTGCCGTAGCTGAAGCGCCGGGCCAGCGCCAGCAGCGCATGCTCCAGCAGCAGCCCGATGATGCCGATCACGAAGATCGCGATCACGATGTGCTCGACCTTCAGGTTGTTCCATTCGTCCCACAGCCAGAAGCCGATGCCGGTGCCGCCGGTCAGCATCTCGGCCGCGACGATCACCAGCCACGCGGTGCCGATCGACAGCCGCACGCCGGTCAGCATGTAGGGCAGCACCGCGGGGAACAGCACCCGCGTGAACACCTTCCATTCCGACAGGTCCAGCACGCGCGCCACGTTCAGGTAGTCCTGCGGCACGCGCGTGACGCCGACCGCGGTGTTGATCACCATCGGCCAGATCGAGCAGATGAAGATCGCCCAGATCGCGGCCGGGTTGGCGGCCTTGAACAGCAGCAGGCCGATCGGCAGCCACGCCAGCGGCGAGACCGGGCGCAGCAGGCTGATCACCGGCGCGGTCATCGCGTTCAGGAAGGCGAAGCGCCCGATCAGGAAGCCGGCCGGGATGCCGACCAGCGCGGCCAGGCCGAAGCCCGCCGCGACGCGCGCCAGCGATGCCAGCACGTTCCAGCCGATGCCCTGGTCATTGGGCCCGTTGCGGTAGAACGGGTCGGCAAACAGCGGCACCGCGGCGTTCCATGTGGCCTGCGGCGTGGGGATGGCCGGGATCATCGTGGCGATGCCGTGCCAGGCCAGCACGAACAGGGCAAAGCCCAGTACCGGCGGCACGGCCTTGAGCACCAGCGCGGCGACCGCCTCGCGGCGTTGCGCGCGCCGTGCCTGCGCGGCGATTTCCTGCTCGCGCCGGCGCGCCCGCTCCTTGGTGTCGGGGTCGGCGCTGGCGGCTACGGTTGCACCATCGGGCGTGGGGTGGGCTATGGCATTCACGTCTGGCTCCTTTCGTCAGGGGCACTGCGGATCAGTGGGGGAAGGCTTGCGTCAGGCCTTGATCTTGAAACCGTCGGCGTAGGCCTTGGGGTCCTTGCCGTCCCAGACCACGCCGTCGATCAGCTTGGCGCTGCGCATGTCGCTCTTGGGCAGCGGCACCTGCGCGGCGGCGGCGGCCTGCTTGTAGACGTCGATGCGGTTGACCTGCCGGGCCACGGCGAGATAGTCCGGATGTTCCTTCAGCAAGCCCCAGCGCTTGTGCTGGGTCAGGAACCACATGCCGTCGGACAGGTACGGGTAGTTGGCGGCGCCGTCCTGGTAGAACTTCATCGCGTCGGGGTCGTCCCAGGTCTTGCCCAGGCCGTTGGTGTAGCGGCCCAGCATGCGGTCCAGGATGATGTCCATGTCGGTGTTGACGTAGGACTTGGCGGCAATGGTCTCGGCGGTCTTGCGGCGGTTGGAGGCCGACGCATCGATGAACTTCGATGCCTCCAGCACCGCGGCCACCATCGCGCGCGCGGTGTTGGGGTATTTCTGCACGAACTCCGCGGTGGTGCCCAGGGTCTTCTCGGGGTGGCCCTTCCAGATGGCCTGCGTGGTCTCGGCGGTGAAGCCGATCTTGTCGGCGATGGCGCGCGCGCCCCAGGGCTCGCCCACGCAGAAGCCGTCCATATTGCCCACGCGCATATTGGCCACCATCTGCGGCGGCGGCACCGTGATGGCCTTGGCGTCCTGCATCGGGTTGATGCCGTTGGCCGCCAGCCAGTAGTACAGCCACATTGCGTGCGTGCCGGTGGGGAAGGTCTGGGCGAAGGTGTAGTCGCGCTTCTCCTTCATCATCAGCGCCTTCAGGCTGGCGCCGTCCTTGACGCCTTTCTCGGCGAGCTTGGACGACAGCGTGATGGCCTGGCCGTTGTGGTTCAGGTTCATCAGCACGGCCATGTCCTTCTTCGGGCCGCCGATGCCCAGCTGCACGCCGTAGATCAGTCCGTACAGCACGTGCGCCGCGTCCAGCTCGCCGTTGACCAGCTTGTCGCGCACGCCGGCCCATGAGGCTTCCTTGGTCGGCGTGATCTTGATGCCGTATTTCTTGTCCAGCCCGAGCGTCGCGGCCATCACCACCGAGGCGCAGTCGGTCAGCGGGATAAAGCCGATGCGCACGTCGGTCTTCTCGGGCGCGTCCGAGCCCGCTGCCCACGCACCGGCGCGCACCAGCGGATCGACCAGCGTCATCACGCTGGCGCCGGCGATGGTGGCAAGCGCGCGGCGGCGGCCGCTGCTGGCCGGCACGGCGTCGGCAGCCGCGTCGGGAACGTGGACGGCTGCGTGCAGCGGCTTGGCAATCCTGAGGCGAGAGGGCATTGCATGGCTCCAAGAAAAAAGGCGTCCCCTCCGCGACCGGCTTCTCCAGAAGACCGGTGCGGCGCAGGGACGCCGTTGTCCGTGGCGTGACGCAGCCCGCGTTGGCCGTGTCCGCCGAAATTGTTGGTCGGCCGCCGTTGGCCGATACCTGCATAACGCAAGGCGTGTGCCAGCCTGTGCAGTGCAGCATTCGAGGGCGGATTTGTGACGGATCGGGGGGAAATGATCGGATGTGGTGCGCGCGCGCTGGCCGCCGCCACATTCGGGGGAGCAGGGGAGGGAGGTGACGCAGCGCGGCAGCGCCAGGAGCGTGCATTGCACCAGTCGCGTGCGGCAGCGCACCACGGCTGGCAGGCGGGAGCGGCTCAGCCCATCACGTCGATCACGCGCTGGGCCGCGTCCACCAGCTTCAGGCCGCGCTCCATCGCCATGCTGCGCAGGCGCTTGTAGGCCTCGTCCTCGCTGAGGCCGCGCGCCTGCATCAGCAGTCCCTTGGCGCGCTCGACCACCTTGCGCTCGGCCAGCTTGAGCCGGGTGGCATCGAGCTCGGCGCGCAGCTGCTGATCCAGTTCGAAGCGTGTGTAGGCGACGTCGAGCACGGTCTTGACGCGCTCGGCGCGCAGGCCGTCGACGATATAGGCGGTGATCCCCGCCGTCAGCGCTGCCTTGATGCGCTGGCTGTCGTCGTTGTCGGTGAACAGCACGATCGGGCGCGGCGCATGCTGGGTCGAGACGCAGACATGCTCGATGGTGTCGCGCGCGGCGGATTCAGACGCGATGATCAGCATGTCGGGCTGGGTGGCCGTGATCACATCCGGCAGGCGCAGGTCGGCATCGACGATCTGGATCTCGGTAAAGCCGGCGCTGACCAGCCCGCCGCGGATGGTCTCGACGTTCAGCGGGTCGGCGTCATGCGGGTCGCGCACGAGCAGGATCCGCAACACCCGGCCGCCGGCAGTGGGCGGGGCAGGTGCGGCAGCGGTGGGCGATGGGGGCGGGTGGCGTCGTGTCATGGCTAGGCTCTGTTGCAGTGCGCCATGCAAGATTCGCGCCGGGTAAGTATCCGGCACCTGCGCCAGTTCGGTGCGCTGGCGCTGCGAGGATGCCTGGATTCATTGTATGCGGTCGTACGCAGAGCCAACTCTCGCGGTGTATCCTGTTGCCCTGCTGCGCCGGGCGCGTCTGCTGGCGACGCCGCGCATGGCTGCTTCCTGCAACCCTGCCCACCCGCGCCGCAGCACCGATCAGAACAATCTGGAGAGATGCATGACCGAATTCGTGTTCGCTCCGGCCGCGCCCGTTGGCGTGCCGGTGCGCGGCAGCAATGCTAGTTTCCCGGTACGGCGCGTGTACTGCGTCGGCCGCAACTATGCTGCCCACGCCCGTGAAATGGGCTCGGACCCCGACCGCGAGCCGCCGTTCTTCTTCTGCAAGCCGTCCGACGCGGTCAGCTACGTCGCCGACGGCACCGAAGGCGCCTTCCCGTACCCGCCGGGCACCAGCAACTGCCACTATGAAGTGGAGCTGGTGGTGGCGATCGGCAAGGGCGGCCGCGACATCCCGGTCGACCAGGCAGCCGGCCACGTGTTCGGCTACGCCGTGGGCCTGGACATGACCCGCCGCGACCTGCAGAACGAATCGAAGAAGACCGGCCGCCCCTGGGAGACCGGCAAGGCCTTCGACCAGTCCGCGCCGATCGGCCCGATCGTGCCGGTCTTGGCCATCGGCCATCCGCAGAAGGGCGCAGTGACGCTGGCGGTCAACGGCGTGGAGAAGCAGCGCGGCGACCTGTCCGACCTGATCTGGTCGGTGCCGGAGATGGTGTCGTACCTGTCGAAGCTGTTCGAGCTGCAGCCGGGCGACCTGATCTTCAGCGGCACGCCCGAAGGCGTGGGCCCGGTGGTCAAGGGCGATGTCATGCAGTGCCACGTCGGCGGCGTGGGCGATCTCACCATCAAGGTAGTCTGATCCGATGCTAAAGCTTTACAGCTATTTCCGCAGTTCGGCCTCATTCCGCGTGCGCATTGCGCTGGAACTCAAGGGGCTGTCCTATGACTATGTGCCGGTGCACCTGCTGAAAGAAGGCGGCCAGCAGCTCAAGCCGGAATTCCGCGCCGTGAATCCCGACGGACTGGTGCCGGCGCTCGCCGACGGCGAGCACGTGCTGCAGCAATCGCTGGCCATCGTCGAATACCTGGACGAGGTCCATCCCGAGCCGAAGCTGCTGCCCGGCACGGCGCTGGACCGCGCCTATGTGCGCGGACTGGCCCAGGAGATCGCGTGCGAGATCCACCCGCTGAACAACCTGCGCGTGCTGAAGTACCTGAAGCACACCGTGGGCGTGACCGACGAGGTCAAGGACGCGTGGTACCACCACTGGATCGAGCTGGGCTTTGCGTCGCTGCAGGCCAACCTGGAGCGCGGCGGCAAGGCCGGGCGTTTCTGCTTTGGCGATACGCCCACGCTGGCCGATATCTGCCTGGTGCCGCAGGTATTCAACGCGCAGCGCTTCAATATCGACCTGGCCCGCTACCCGGCGATCGCCAGGATCTATGAAACCTGCATGGAGCTGCCTGCTTTCCAGAAGGCGGAGCCGAAGGCGCAGCCTGACGCGGAATAAGCGTTCGCAACCGGGCCTTACCCCAGCAGCGCTTCGGCGAACTCATCCGCCTTGAACGGCTGCAGGTCCTCCACCTTCTCGCCCACGCCAATGAAATAAACCGGCACCGGGCGCTGGCGCGCGATAGCCGCCAGGATGCCGCCCTTGGCGGTGCCGTCGAGCTTGGTCACGATCAGGCCGGTCAGGCCCAGCGCGTCATCGAAGGCGCGGGTTTGCTGCAGGGCGTTCTGGCCGGTATTGGCGTCGATCACCAGCAGCACCTCGTGCGGCGCGCTCGGCATGGCCTTGCTGATCACGCGCTTGACCTTCTTGAGCTCTTCCATCAGGTGCAGCTGCGTCGGCAGGCGGCCGGCGGTGTCGGCCATGACGATGTCGATGCCGCGCGCCTTGGCCGCATTGACGGCGTCGAAGATCACCGCCGCCGGGTCGCCGCTTTCCTGCGCCACCACGGTGACGTTGTTGCGTTCGCCCCAGATCGTCAGTTGCTCGCGCGCGGCGGCGCGGAAGGTATCGCCGGCGGCCAGCAGCACCTTCTGGTCATAGCGCTGGAAGTGCTTGCACAGCTTGCCGATGCTGGTGGTCTTGCCGGCGCCGTTGACGCCCGCGATCATCATCACCAGCGGCTGCTCGCGGCCCAGCGCCATGGTTTTTTCCAGCGGGCGCAGCAGCTGCGTCAGCAGCTCGCGCAGCGCCGCCTTGACGCCTTCGGCGGTCTCGATGCGCTCGGCCTTGACGCGCTTGCGCAACTCGCCCAGCAGGTACTCGGTGGCTTCCACGCCGGCATCTGCCATCAGCAGCGCGGTTTCCAGTTCTTCGAACAGGGCCTCGTCGACCTTGACGCCGACGAACAGCGTGCCGATGTTGCGGCTGGTCTTGGACAGCCCGGTACGCAGCCGATGCATCCAGCCCAGCTTCGCTTCAGCGGTCTGGGCGGGCGGCGGGACCAGCTCGAGCGCTTCGGCCGGTGCGGGCGCCGGCAGGGGGATCGGGGCCGCCACGGGCGCTGGGGCAGGGGGTGGCACTTGCGCCGGGACCGGTGCCGGTGCGGGCGCAGGGACTGGCGCAGGCGTGGGGGCCGGTGCCGGTACAGGGGCGGGGACCTCGACCGGAGCGGGGGCCGGGGCTGGCGCCTCGGCGGGCGCGGGCTCGGCCTTGCGCTTCTTCCAGAAACTAAACATTGGGGAATGGAGTCAATACCGGGGCCGATACCCTGGCGGCAGCCAAATGCCAGCAGGCAACCGGTTATAAATCAATGGGTTACGCAGGCATCGCGATGGCTGGGGAGAAAGCGTTGTGGTCCCGGCCGGCGATTGCGTATAGTTCGCTACATGGCAGATTCATGCGCGCAGTCTTGCGCACGTGAGTCGATCGGCAAAATTCTAGCAGACGGGGTCGCATGAACCATTGCGCTGTCCTGGCCGCTGCGGGCGCACAAGGCACCAAAGCCTGCGTCGCAACGCGCTTCCAACGCCTTTCACCTTCCTCCAAACCGCTTCCCGCCCGCGCCGCGCGTCTCGCGCGGCGAGTCATTCCCACGCTGCTGCTGGCCTTGCTGCCGTGGTCGATGCCGGCAGGGGCGCAGGGCGTGGTGGCTTCGCCGATGCCCGGCACGCAGACCGCCCCGGCCGGCGCGACCGCGCATGGCACGACCGAATACCGCCTGTCCAACGGGCTGCGGCTGATCGTCAAGGAAGACCACCGCGCGCCCACGGTGGCGCACCAGATCTGGTACCGCGTGGGCGGCATCGACGAGGTCAGCGGCACCACCGGCGTGGCGCACATGCTCGAGCACATGATGTTCAAGGGCACGCCCAAGGTCGGCGTGGGCGAGTTCTCCAAGCAGGTGGCCGCGCTGGGCGGGCGTGAGAACGCCATGACCAACCGCGACTTCACCATGTACTACCAGCAGATCGGCAAGCAGTACCTGCCGAGGATGATGGAGCTGGAGGCCGACCGCATGGCCAACCTCGTCATCACCAAGGACGAGTTCGAACGCGAGATGAAGGTGGTGATGGAAGAACGCCGCCTGCGCACCGATGACTCCGCGCGCGGCACCGTCTATGAGCAGTTGCTGGCCACGGTCTACACCGCCGCCGCGTACCGCCACCCGGTGATCGGCTGGATGGACGACCTGGTCAATATGCGCGTGGACGACGTCAAGGAGTGGTACCGCCACTGGTACGTGCCCAACAACGCCATGGTGATTGTCACCGGCGACGTCAAGGCCGAGGAAGTGCGCGCCCTGGCCGAGCGCTATTACGGCAAGCTCAAGCCGCGTACGCTGCCGCTGCGCAAGGACCAGGAAGAGCCGGCGCAAAAGGGCATCAAGCGCATCTGGGTCAAGGCGCCGGCCGAGAACCAGTACATGGTGATGGCCTACAAGGTGCCGCGCCTGCGCGATATCGAGAAGGACGTCGACCCCTACGCGCTGGAGGTGCTGGCGGCCGTGCTCAACGGCTACGACAACGCACGACTGACGCGCGAACTGGTGCGCGAGCAGCGCCTGGCCGACGACGTCAACGTCGGCTATGACAGCATCAACCGCGGCGAGTCGCTGTTCGTGCTCGACGGCACGCCCGCCACAGGCCACAACACCGACGAGATCGAGCGCGCGCTGCGCGCCGAGGTCCAGCGCATCGCCAAGGAGGGCGTGTCGCCGGAGGAGCTCAAGCGCGTCAAGGCGCAGGTGGTGGCCGGCCAGATCTACAAGCGTGATTCGGTGTTCGGGCAGGGCATGGAAATCGGCGTGTCCGAGATCTCGGATATCTCCTGGCGCCAGATCGACCGCATGCTCGACAAGATCAAGGCCGTCACGCCGGCGCAGGTGCAGGCCGTCGCCGCGAAGTATTTCAACGACGACAACCTGACCGTGGCCACGCTGGTGCCGCAGCCGATCGATCCGAACAAGCCCAAGTCCCAGGCCCCGTCGGGCCTGCGCCACTGAGGAAAGGCGATGACTCAGTCCGTCACCACCCCGCAGCGTGCGCTGCGCAAACTGGCCGGCGCCGCATTGGGCGCCGTGGTCCTGCTGGCTGCGCAACTGGCGCAGGCCGCGATCCCGATCGAGCACTGGACCGCGTCAACCGGCGCCAGGGTGTTCTTTGTGCATAGCCCGTCGATCCCGATGCTCGACGTCAATATCGACTTCGACGCCGGCAGTCGCTATGACCCGCCGGGCAAGGCCGGGCTGGCCACGCTGACCGCCGCGCTGCTGGACAAGGGCGCCGCGGCGCTGGAAGGCCAGCCGGCGCGCGATGAAGCGAAGATCGCCGATGGCTTTGCCGATACCGGCGCCGCCTTTGGCGGCGCCGCCGGCGGCGACCGCGGCGGCATCGGGCTGCGCACGCTGACCGCCCAGCCGGAGCTGGACCAGTCGGTCGCGCTGGCCGCGCAACTGATCAAGGCGCCGACCTACCCGGACGCTGTGGTCGGGCGAGAGAAGCAGCGCCTGATCACCGCCATCCGCGAAGCCGACGCCAAGCCCGGCGTGATCGCCGACAAGGCGCTGGCCAAGGCCATGTACCCTGACCACCCCTATGGCGTGGCCGCGACCCCGGACAGCGTGGCGTCGATCACGCGCGACGACATCGTCAGGTTCTGGCGCGACAACTACGGCGCGCAGCGCGCGGTCGTGACGCTGATCGGCGCGGTCGATCGCAAGCAGGCCGAAGCCATTGCCGAGCAGCTCACGCGCGGGCTGCCGCCCGGCAGCGCGGCGCCGGCCATGCCGCAGGTGCGCCTGAACATCGCCCCGAGCGAGCAGCGCATGCCGCATCCGGCACAGCAGTCCAGCGTGGCCATCGGCCAGCCGGCGATTGCCCGCGGCGACCCTGATTATTTCGCGCTGCTGGTGGGCAACTATGTGCTGGGCGGCGGCGGCTTCAGCTCGCGCCTGACTGACGAGGTGCGCGAGAAGCGCGGCCTGACCTACGGCGTGGACAGCTACTTCGCGCCGTCCAAGCAGCCGGGTCCGTTCGGCATCAGCCTGCAGACCAAGAAGGCGCAGACCGACGAAGCGCTGGCGCTGGTGCGCCAGGTGCTGGCGCGCTTTGTCGCCGAGGGCCCGACCGAGAAAGAGCTGCGCGCGGCCAAGGACAACCTCATCAACGGTTTCCCGCTGCGCATCGACAACAACCGCAAGCTGCTGACCAACGTCGCCAATATCGGCTGGTACGGGCTGCCGCTGGATTACCTGGACACCTGGACCGCCCAGATTGGCAAGGTCACGCGTGAGCAGGTCAGGGCCGCTTTCCAGCGCCATGTGCGCCCGGACAATATGGCGACGGTGATCGTCGGCGGCCCTGTCGCGGCGCCTGCGACTGCCGCCAGACAGTGATGCCGGCGCCGCTTGGGCCCGTCATGCGCGCCGGGGCTCCGGCGCGTGCGGCGAACCGGCCCGCAGGCTCTACAATCACGGGATGAATTCGCGTTCCCGATTGCCGTCGCCCGCCATCGGCGGGCGAC
>NZ_KB944502.1:88829-175065 GCF_000389805.1 Cupriavidus sp. GA3-3 | reverse complement strand
CCCGCCTCTCCTGCCGCTGCCAGCGGCGGGCGTTCCCCCGTTTCCGCGGCGCCACGCCAGGCACCGCGCCAGGAGCCGTCCCAGGTCCGCATCATCGGCGGCCGCTGGAAGCGCACCTTGCTGCCCGTTCCCGATGCCCAGGGCCTGCGCCCCACGCCCGACCGCGTGCGCGAGACGCTCTTCAACTGGCTCGGCCAGGACCTGTCCGGGCTGGAATGCCTGGACCTGTTCGCCGGCTCCGGCGCGCTTGGCTTCGAGGCCGCCTCGCGCGGCGCCGCCGCGGTCACGCTGGTCGAGTCCAATGCGCGCGTGGCCAAGCAGCTGCGCGACAACCAGTACCGGCTCGACGCGGCTCAGGTGCGCGTGATGCAGGGCGATGCCTTTGCCATTGCCGCGCAACTGCCCGATGCCAGCTTCGACGTGGTCTTCCTGGATCCGCCCTTCGCCGAGGACTGGGTCGGGCCGGCGCTGGAGCACGCGGCGAGGCTGTCGCGGCCCGGCGGCGCAGTCTATGTCGAGACCGACCATGCGCTGACCGGTGCCGACGCGCCGGTGCCGGCGTCGCTTGAAATCGTGCGCCACGCGCGCGCCGGCGCGGTGCATTTCCACCTGCTGCAGCATCGCGTGCCGGGCAACGGCGCTGCCTGATGCACCAGTCTGGGGCGATGGTCCGGGTAGGCCTGTTCTGCAATGAGGAAGGTCCCCTTCCTCAATGGGAAACGGCTTCATAGCTGCGCTGCGGCAAAACGGTGCGCCGGGCGGCTTCCAAGTGGCGCATTTGGGGTTACACTACGCCGCTGTTACAACGCTCGCGACGCAGCACCCACGCCGGTCCGGCCGGCGCAAGAGGCGGCCCAAGGCCGGCAGCGGGCAGATCAAGGAGGAAGTATGGTCATCGCGGTCTATCCCGGCACGTTCGATCCAATGACCCGGGGACACGAGGATCTGGTCCGCCGTGCGTCGAACATCTTCGACGAACTGGTGGTCGGCGTGGCGCACAGCCCCAACAAGCGCCCGTTCTTTTCGCTCGAAGAGCGCATCGGCATTGCCCGTGAAGTGCTCGGGCATTATCCCAATGTGCGCGTCGAAGGCTTTTCCGGCCTGCTCAAGGACTTTGTGCGCAACAACAATGCGCGCGTGATCGTGCGCGGCCTGCGCGCGGTGTCCGACTTCGAGTACGAATTCCAGATGGCAGGCATGAACCGCTACCTGCTGCCCGACGTGGAAACCATGTTCCTGACGCCGTCGGACCAGTACCAGTTCATCTCCGGCACCTTCGTGCGCGAGATCGCGGTGCTGGGCGGCGATGTCAGCAAGTTCGTGTTCCCGTCGGTGGAACGCTGGCTGCAAGAGAAAATCGGCAAACCGGAATAAAATAGCAGACACAGATACGTCGAGTCGCGGCCAGTCGGGCGCGGGCGTGTCCGCAGGAAGGAAACACCATGGCGCTGATGATCACTGACGACTGCATCAACTGCGACGTTTGTGAACCCGAGTGCCCGAACGAAGCCATTTCGATGGGGCCCGAGATCTATGAAATCGACCCCAACAAGTGCACCGAGTGTGTCGGGCACTTCGACGAGCCGCAATGCCAGCAGGTCTGCCCGGTCGCCTGTATCCCCAAGGATCCGAACCGCGTCGAAACGCATGAGGTCCTGATGCAGCGCTACCGGCTGCTGACGGCCGCCAAGCACGCGGCCTGACCCGCAGCTTCAGCCAGGCAAAAAAAGCCCCCGGCACCGCAAGGTGACGGGGGTTTAACTTTTCCCCAGTTACTGCTGGTACTACCTACTGCACTGCGCGGTCACGCACCGATCGGCTTGCCGTCGCTACGGCGCACCACGATGGTGGACGAGCGCGGCGGCTTGGCCGCGTCCGGCCACGCGCCGGTGGGGTGCTGGATGTTGATGAAGCAGGTGGTCAGGTCCGGCGTGTAGGCGATGCCGGTGATTTCGCAGCCGGTCGGGCCGACCAGGAAGCGCTTGGACTGACCCGTCGGCGAGATGTAGTACATGCTGTTGTTGCCGAACGTGCTGGTGTAGGTGGCGCTGGTGCTGGAGTCGGTCTGCACCCACAGCCGGCCCTGCGGGTCGACGCGCAGGCCGTCGGGGCTCGAGAACGTGTCGCCGTTGATGTTGCCCTTCAGGTTGTCGGTGGCCAGCGACGGGTCGCCGGCCTGCAGCAGGATGCTCCACGTGAACGTGGTCGCCAGCGGCGAATTACCGGCTTCGTTCCACTTGACGATATGGCCGTGCAGGTTGTTCTTGCGCGGGTTGGCGGCGTCGGTCTGCTGGCGGCCGCTGTTGTTGGTCAGCGTGCAGTACAGGGTTTTGTCCGGTGCGGCCGTGATCCACTCGGGGCGGTCCATCAGCGTGCCACCGGCCACGCGCGCGGCCGACTTGGTGTTGATCAGCACGTCGGCCTGGCTGGCGAAGTCGACCGTGGTCGGCGCCGGCGAGACGGCCGACTGGGTCCAGTTGCCCGGATCCGAAGCGCCCACGGTCAGGCCGTTCTTGCCCTGCGTCAGCTCGATCCACTGGCCGCTGCCGTCGGCGTTGAACCTGGCCACGTAGAGCGTGCCGCTGTCCAGCAGGTTGGCATTGGCGGCGCGGTTGTTCGGATCGAAGGCCTTGCTCGGGATAAATTTGTAGATGCAGCCCGGCGTGCCGTCGTCGCCCATATAGAAGGCGACGTTGTTGCTGGCGTCGGTCAGGAAGGCGACGTTCTCATGGTCGAAGCGGCCCATCGCGGTGCGCTTGGCCGGCGAGCCCAGCGTGCCGTACGGATCGACTTCCACCACCCAGCCGTAGCCGTTCTCGGCCTGGGTCGGGTCGATGTAGTTGTCCGTGCTCTCTTCGCAGGTCAGGTAGGTGCCCCACGGGGTATGGCCGCTCGAGCAGTTGTTGAGCATGCCGACTACGGTCGATCCCACCACCGAAGCAGCCGGGCCGCCCACGCGGTACAGCGTGTTGCCGGTGTAGCGCTTGTTGTAGATCGAGTCGCGCTTGACCTGCCACTTGCCGCTGGCTGCCAGTTCCACTTCGATCACCGAGATGCCGACCGCCGACAGCGCGATGCGCTTCTGCTCGGGGCTGGCCGTGGCGGCGTCATAGGTGCCGCCCGCGAACAGGATCTTGTAGTCCGGCAGCTCGTGGTTGATGGCGAGCAGGCCGCCCTTCTGCGGATCGACACCCGGCAGCGCGAAGTAGTGCATGCCGTCGTGGTTGCCGCCGGCCTGGCGCTCGGTTTCGGCCGAGGACTGGAACGCGCCGGCATAGCCGGTGGCACCGGCTTCGACCGGGTCGCCGGCGGAGAACAGCACGTCGACGCTGTAGCCATTGGGCACGACCACGGCATCCGCGGTCGACTTGGCGACCGGCTCGAAGGTGACGTCGTAGCTCGGGGCGGCCGCGGCGGGCGCTGGGGCCGGAGCAGGTGCGGGGGCCGGTGCCGGTGCGGGATCGTCATCGCCGCCACAGGCGGCCAGCAGGCCGCTGCCGAACGCCGAGGCCAGCGACAGGCCCAGGCCGCCGCGCAGCACCCGGCGGCGGGCCGGGTTGGCGGCTACGATGTCTTCGAGCATCTGGCCGGGCACGTCAGCGTCGGGCTTGGCAGCGCGACTGGCGGCCCGCGCTTGATCGGTCAGGTACGACATGGGCTTTCCTCCTGTGGGTTGTCATGCGCATCGGCCACCATGCGATACCGACGCGATTGGAAACCACGGAATGTATGTGCCGCCCATGGCACTTTGATGACATATTGTCTGCAACAGCAGTCTTGGGCCGCCAAACCACGACGGGCCGCAGATGCGGCCCGTTTTCATACGCTTGTCGCAGGAATATGCGTATTTGTCAGCGCGTGGTATGCAGCTGCGCCATGGCGCGTTCAGCATCGCCGCGTGCCAGCAGGCCGAGCGGCTCGATGCAGCGGTCGATGGCGGCATCGATGGCTTCCTGCTCCTCGCGCCGCGGTGGCTTGAGCACGAAGTTGACCACGTCCTCGCGGCCCGCGCCGGCGCCGCCGGGCGCGTTGCGCGGATGGCCCACGCCCAGGCGCAGGCGCCAGTAGTCCTGCGTGGACAGGTGGGCCGAGATGTCCTTGAGCCCGTTGTGGCCGCCCGCGCCGCCGCCGCGCTTGAGCTTGGCCGCGCCCGCCGGCAGGTCCATCTCGTCGTGCGCGACCACGATCTCGTCGGGAAGGACCTTGTAGAAGCGCGCGAGCGACACCACGGCCAGGCCGGAGCGGTTCATGAAGGTCGACGGCTTGAGCAGCCAGATGTCCTGGTCCCACAGCCGCGCACGCGCGGCCAGGCCGTGGAAGCGGCCTTCCACGCGCATCGTGGCGCCGCCCATGCGGGCCAGCTGGTCCACCAGCCAGAAGCCGGCGTTGTGTCGGGTGGCCTCGTACTCCGCACCGGGATTGCCGAGGCCGACGATGAGCTTGATCATGCGTTTGACTGGGTCGTTGGCGCGCAAGGCTGCGCCACAAGCGCCAAGGATACCGAAAAACCGGCAGACGGCTGCCGGGCGAAAAAAAACCGCCGCAAGAAGCGGCGGTTTCTTCGTGGCGCGGCCGGCAGGCCGCGACCGCTGCTGCAGCTTAGGCAGCCGGCGTTTCGCCAGCGGCTTCGCCGCCTTCGGCAGCTTCCGACACGGCTCCAGCCGGTTGCGAGATGCTGGCGACGGCCGGGTTGTCGTCACCGTGGGTGATCACGGTCACGCCCTTCGGCAGCTTGATGTCCGACAGGTGGACGGTCTGGTTCAGCTCGACGGCGGCCAGGTCCACTTCGATGAACTCGGGCAGGTCGGCCGGCAGGCACGAAACTTCCAGGTCGTTCAGGATGTGGTTGACGATGCCGTGGCCCAGCTTCACGCCAGGAGCGGTTTCCTGGTTCATGAAGTGCAGCGGCACCTTGACGTGGATCTTGTCGTTGGCCGACACGCGCTGGAAATCTACGTGCAGCACCAGCGGCTTGAACGGGTGCATCTGGAATGCGCGCAGCAGGGCCTGTTCCGACTTGCCAGCGACTTCCAGTTCCAGGATCGACGAGTGGAACGCTTCCTTCTTCAGGGCGTGCCACAGCGCGTTGTGATCCAGTTCGATCATCTTCGGCTCGGCGGCGCCGCCGTAGATGATGCCGGGGGTCTTGCCCGAATTGCGCAGGCGGCGGCTCGCACCCGTTCCCTGTACGCTACGCTCGAAAGCGACAACTTTCATGATGACTCCAAAAGTAAGAAGGCCGTCCGCGACCAGACAGCCTCGTTGCGGCGCAAACAGCAAATGATGCGCCGATCAAGTCACGTTGATCGCCGAAAAACGGCGATCAACGCAGTAAAGCCTTAAATTCTATCAGGAACCCGCAAACAGCGACATGATCGAGTCGCCCTTGACGATGCGGGTGAAGGTCTCGGCCAGCAGCGGGGCGGTCGAGAGCTGGCGGATCTTGGTGCACTTGGCGGCTTCTTCGGACAACGGGATGGTGTCGCACACCACCACTTCGTCCAGCGCCGAGTCCGCGATGCGGGCGGCCGCGCCACCCGACAGCACCGGGTGCGTGCAGTAGGCGAAGACCTTCAGCGCGCCGCGCTCCTTCAGCACCTGGGCGGCCTTGCACAGCGTGCCGCCGGTGTCGATCATGTCATCCATGATGACGCAGTTGCGGCCGTCGACTTCACCGATGATGTTCATCACCTCGGCCACGTTGGCCTTGGGACGACGCTTGTCGATGATCGCCAGGTCGCAGTTCAGTTCCTTGGCCAGTGCGCGGGCACGGACCACGCCGCCGACGTCCGGCGACACCACCAGCAGGTCGCCGTAGTTCTTCTCGCGCAGGTCGCCCAGCAGTACCGGCGAAGCGTAGATGTTGTCGACGGGAATATCGAAGAAGCCCTGGATCTGGTCAGCGTGCAGGTCCATCGTCAGCACGCGCTCGACACCGGCGACTTCCAGCATGTTGGCCACGACCTTGGCCGAGATCGCGACGCGCGCCGAACGCGGGCGGCGGTCCTGGCGGGCATAGCCGAAGTAGGGCATGGCGGCGGTGATGCTGCGTGCCGAGGCGCGCTTGAGCGCGTCGACCATCACCATCAGCTCCATCAGGTTGTCGTTGGTCGGCGCGCAGGTGGACTGCAGCACGATGACGTGCTTGCCGCGAACGTTTTCCTGGATATCAACTTGAACTTCGCCGTCGGAGAAACGGCCAACCAACGCCTTGCCCAGGGGAATGCCGAGGTGCTGTACGACAGCCTCCGCGAGTTTGGGGTTGGCGTTGCCGGTAAATACCATCAAGCCTTCGCTGCTCATTCGGGGCACCTGTCTTGCTGCTGGGGGAGCTTGGCGTCACCGGCAAAGCCGGTGACTGATACAGAGAGTCCGTAAGGACACTATAGGAATGTAATGGCAGGGGAAGAAGGATTCGAACCTTCGAATGCCGGAATCAAAATCCGGTGCCTTGACCAACTTGGCGACTCCCCTACACAACCGGGCCGTTCTTCGTGGTACCAGACTGCCGTACCGCGCCGAACGAAAACTTGCTACGCGAGCGCTGCGAGCGGATGACGTGCCAGACTGCGCACACACCTGCCGTCCCATTCGGGAGGCAACCTTTCCAAAACCTGCTGCGCTGTTGTTGCGTCGGGAAAACGCGCAAACACGCAGGCTCCGGAACCGGTCATCCTGGCATGCTGATTGTGTTGCTTCAGCCATGCCAGGGCTCGGGCGACTTCGCCGAACTTCGCTGTTGCTATCGGTTCCAGGTCGTTGCGACCGAAATCGAATTTGTTTGTGCGAGCAGCGAAGACCGCAATTATGGAGAGCGGCGTATCCCTTGTCAAGCACTCGTCCGAAAAAATTTCAGCGGTGGGGACATGCTGTTTCGGGTGGATGACCACGAACCAGCTCTCGGGCAGCTCGACTGGCGTCAGGTCCTCGCCGATGCCCTGTGCAAAGGCGTTCTGGCCCAACACGAATACTGGCACGTCGGCGCCCAGCGCCAGCCCGATGCGCATCAGTTCGGCACGCGCAAGGCCCAGTCCCCACAGGTGATTCAGCGCCAGCAGCGTGGTGGCGGCATCGGACGAGCCGCCACCGATGCCGCCGCCCATCGGCAGCACCTTGTCGATGGCTATGTCGGCCCCGAACGTGGCACCGGTGGCCGCCTGTAACGCGCGCGCGGCGCGCACCACCAGGTCGGTCTCGGCCGGCACGCCGGGCACGTCGGTGACGCGTGCGACCACGCCGTCGTCGCGCCGGCGGAAATGCAGCGTGTCGCACCAGTCGACCAGCTGGAACACGGTCTGCAGCGTGTGGTAGCCGTCGGCGCGGCGGCCGGTCACGTGCAGGAACAGGTTGAGCTTGGCCGGCGCGGGGCAGTCGCGCAGTTCGGGCGGGGGCAGGGGCTGGCTGCGATGCATGGCGTGGTTCACGGCGTCCGGGGATCGATCACGAGGCGCACCGACAGCGGATTGCTGCCGGCGTCGCGCGCCAGGTCGATGCGGCGCGGCACCTGGGCGGCTGCGTCCTGCCAGGCGACGTAGCGCACGGTCCAGCCGTTCTGCGCCAGCGTGGCCAGCCGGCCCTGCTCGTCGCGCGTGGTGCGCGCGGGCGCGCCCTGCGTGGCGCGGCCGTGCAGCCAGTCGCGCATGCCGGCCACCGGCAGCGCAAAGCCGAGCGCTTCCTCCATCAGGGTGTCGACCTCTGGCGCGTTGCGCGGCGGCTGGTTGGGCAGGTCGAGCGTGGCGCCGGACGGTGTGGCGGTGACCACGGCCAGGGTCTGGCCGAGCGGGGACACCAGGTCCAGCCGCACGTTGCGGCCCTGTTCTTCCCAGCGGAAGCTTCCCTGCACGCCTTCGTCGCGCCCGTAGCGCACGTAGTTGGCGGAGAAGCGGCCGGTGTATTGCTGGCTGGCGGCGGCCTGGTCGCCATCAAAGCTGCGCGACGGTGCCACGCTGGCACACGCCTGCAGCAGCAGCGGGGCGCCAAGGCAGAAGAGCGCCAGGCGTCGGGATCGGTTCATGGGCTTGGTCGTGAGAACGGCGGCGCGGCGGCGTCCGCCGGCTGACGGAAATCCGGCGCCGCGGACCCGGGCTGCGGGTCGCGGCGGGCGGGGTTACTTGGACACTTGCACGTTGACCTTGTAGCGGCGCAGCGTGTCGACCAGGGTCTCGTTCTCGGGGTCGATGCGGACGGCCTCGGTCCAGGTCTTGCGCGCTTCGTCATGCTCGCCGAGCTGCCACAGCACCTCGCCCAGGTGCGCGCCGATCTCGGCCTCGGGCGCCTTGGAATAGGCATTGCGCAGCAGGTCGGCCGCCGGGCGCAGGTCGCCCATGCGGAATTTGACCCAGGCCAGGCTGTCCATGATGTAGGGATCGTCCGGCCCCAGCTCGGAGGCGCGCTCCAGCAGCTTGAGCGCCTCGGGCAGCCGCTCGTTGCGGTCCGCCAGCGAGTAGCCCAGCGCGTTGTAGCCCTGCTTCTGCTGCGGCTGCAGCGCAATCACCTTGCGCAGGCCCTTCTCCATGCTGTCGTAACGCTTCTGGCGCTCGTCGAGCATGGCCAGCTCGTAGATCCAGTCGGCGTTGTCGGGCTCTGCCGTAATGCGGTCGTTGAGCAGCTTGCGGGCGCGGTCATAGGCTTTGCTTTCCATCAGCGTGGCCACCTCGGCCTGGCGGATGGCGGTCATGCGCTGCGCGCGCTGGCCAGGATCGGAGATGTCCTCGGCGTCGGTGAGCATCTCGCCGAAGAGCGCCTGGGCGTCGTCGAGCTTGCCCATGCGCGCCAGCAGCTGTGCGCGCTTGGCGGTCGCCGCGGGCGCCAGCCGGATGTCCTCGATGCGGTCCAGCCACCGGATGGCGCCGGCGTAGTCCTTGCGCTCCTCGGCGATCTGCGCCAGGTACTGGTAGGCAATGTCGGGGTTGGCGGTGGGCTGCTTCTCTACCAGCTGCAGGTATTCCTTCAGGTACTGCTCGGCCTCGCCGTAGCTCTTGGCCTGCAGGCTGGTCAGGCCCAATGCCAGCGGCACGCGCGGGTCGCCCGGGGCTACCTTGCGCAGGGTCTCGAACTCCTGCCGGGCCGACTGCATGTCGTTGCGCAGCAGGTACAGCCGCGCCAGCGTGATATGGCCGTTGACCGAATCGGGCGACTTGTCGAGGAAGCGCTTCAGGATCGCGACGGCTTCGTCGGGCTGCTTCTCGGCGCGCAGCTCGGCCGCCATCAGCGCGGCCGCTTCATAGCCCGGGCGCAGCCGCAATGCCTGGTCGAGCGCGGCGAGCGCGCCCGGCTCGTCGCCGGCGACTTCCCTGGCGCGCGCCAGTGCCAGCTGCGTTTCCGGCAGCTTGGCGTCATTCTTGGTCAGGTCCTGCAGCAGTGTGGCCGCGCCGGCCGCATCGCTGGTGCGCGACAGCTGCTGCTGCAGCTGCAGGATGGCCTCGCCTCGCTGGCTGGCCGGCACCGCCGCCAGCTGTTGCTGCAGCAGGGGCCGGGCATCGTCCCAGCGGCCGTTGAGCACCAGCAGCGTCGACAGCACCTGCGCTGCCGCGGGCGAAGTCGGAGAAATCTCCTTCCACAGGCGCGCGGAGTCCAGTGCCTGCTGCGGGATGCGCGCATTGAAGGCGATCTCGGTGGCGCGCTGCGCGAAGCGCGGGTCGCGGGTCTGCCGGGCCAGTTCCATGTAGGTCCGGTAGGCCGGGCCGACCAGGCCGCGCTGCATGGAAATCTCCGCGGCCAGCACCATATAGACGATGTCGTCGGTCAGCTCCAGCGACGGCAGCGCGCTGCGTGCGGACCTGGCGGCGGCGGGGCGCTCGCTTTCGGCCGCGGCCAGCTGCAGTGCCGATGGCAATGGCATGGCGCCCGCAGGCGGCGCGGCGTGGCTGGTGCCGGCGGCCAGGGCCAGCAATGCCGAGGCGGCCAGCGCACGCGCATGGCGGCGGGGCGCCTGGAAAAACCGGGCCAGGGCGCCAGCCGTGCGCGCTGTGCGGGAAACGGCGCCTGGAAAAGCGATCGGGAGGCCGCCCGCGGTGGCTTGCAATGTGGAGTCCGGCATCAGGTCCGGCATGAGGTCCGACATGTAGTGATTGCTCCGGCGCGCGCTGGCGAGGGATGAGAGAAAGCGCATTGATAAAGGGCATTGTAGCCTGCCGCTACAATGCGCTGCTTGGCGCCGCAGGCCGGTGCCCGCAGGCGCCGCTGGAGTTTTGAGCGGTAACCAACGGAGAGGTTCGATGCCAGAATTGCCCGAGGTCGAGGTGACCCGGCGCGGCTTGCTGCCGCATGTGGTGGGACGGCGCATCGCCGCGGTCACGGTGCGCCACCGCGGCCTGCGCTGGCCGGTCGATCCGCAACTGGAAATGCGGCTGGCCCAGCGCGTGGTGCGCCGGATCGAGCGCCGCGGCAAATACCTGCTGCTGGAATGCGTGAGCGAGGCGGCGGGCGAGCCGGCCGGCTGGCTGCTGGTCCACCTGGGCATGACCGGGACGCTGCGGGTGCTGCCCGAGGCGCCGCCGCCTGGCGCGCACGACCACCTTGACCTGGTGCTGGCCCCCGGTCCCGGCGCCGCGCTGGGCACCAAACCGGGCACCATCGTGTTGCGTTTCCGCGATCCGCGCCGCTTCGGCGCCATCCTGTGGAGCACGCTGCCCGAGGCTGAACTGCCGTCGCACCCGCTGCTGCGCACGCTCGGCATCGAGCCCTTCGATCCTGCCTTCGACGGCGCCTGGCTGCACCGCCACACGCGCGGGCGCAGCGCCGCCATCAAGACCGTGCTGCTGGCCGGCGGCATCGTGGTCGGCGTGGGCAATATCTATGCGTCCGAAAGCCTGTTCCGCGCCGGCATCCGTCCGACCACCCCGGCCGGGCGCCTGAGCCGCGCGCGCTGCGACCGCCTGGCGCAGGCGGTGCGCGAGACTCTGGCACAGGCAATCGAGCGCGGGGGCAGCACGCTGCGCGACTTTGTCGGCAGCGACGGCGCCAGTGGCTATTTCCAGCTGGATTGCCTGGTCTACGACCGCGCCGGCCAGCCATGCCGGGTCTGCGCCACGCCGGTGCGCCAGATCGTGCAGGGCCAGCGCTCGACCTTCTACTGCCCGAACTGCCAGCACTGAGCCTTGGCGGCCACCCCGGGCAGGCGCCGTGTGGCGCACAATGCGCGCCGCCGGCGATTGTCGATGGGTCGGCGCAACACTCCTTGTGCAAGCCATTACTGAGGGGCGTGAATTCCACAAAACCGTCGTGGAAACCTGTATCGTGTGCGCAGTCATAAAAAGTTACAAAATGGCCCGCCGCCTCCAGGTAGACCGTGGTCGGGCCGGCATTGTGCGAACACGGGCGCAGCGCGAAAGCGGCGTGCCCCGAGGTAAAACCAAGTCAGCCGAACAGCTCCATGACAACGCTCGCCCACCAATTCGAACAATACGGCGCCTGGAGAACCGGGGTCCTCCAGTCACTGGCCGAATTCCAGTCCTGGCTGCAGCAGCACGACCTGTACGACGCCCAGGCCGATGACCGCGTGCAGCGCATCCAGAGCGTGCTGCGCAGCGACCGGCTCAAGGTCGCGTTCATTGCCGAGTTCTCGCGCGGCAAGAGCGAGCTGATCAACGCCATCTTCTTTGCCGACTACGGGCGCCGCATCCTGCCGTCGTCGGCGGGGCGCACCACGATGTGCCCGACCGAGCTGCGCTACGACGAGGCCGAGCCGCCGTGCATCCGGCTGCTGCCGATCGAGACACGCCTGCAGGAGGCCTCTACCGCCGACTTCCTGGAGGCCGGCACCTCGGCTTCGCACTGGCATTCGGTGCCGCTGGACCCGTCTTCGCCCGAGGGCATGCTGGCTGCGTTCCAGCACGTGGTGCAGACCGTGCGCGTGCCGCCGGCGCAGGCCGAGGCGCTGGGCCTGTACCACGAGAACGATCCCGATGCCGCCTACGCGGTCGATGCCGAGGGCATGGTCGAGATCTCGCGCTGGCGCCACGCCGTCATCAATTTCCCGCATCCGCTACTGCGCCAGGGCCTGGTGATCCTTGACACGCCGGGCCTGAATGCGATCGGCACCGAGCCCGAGCTGACGCTGCGGCTGATCCCCGATGCCCATGTGGTGGTGTTCGTGCTGGCCGCCGATGCGGGCGTCACCAAGAGCGACCTGGAGCTGTGGCGCAGCCATGTCGGCGCCGGCCACCGGCGCGGCTGCCTGGCGGTGCTCAACAAGATCGACGGGCTGTGGGATCCGCTGCGCGAGCCGGGCGAGATCGCGCAGGAGATCGCGCGGCAGGTGTCCACCACCGCGCAGGTGCTGGGCATCGAACAGTCGCGCGTCTATCCGGTATCGGCGCAGAAGGGCCTGGTGGCCAAGGTCACGCACGACGACGAGCTGCTGGCGCACAGCGGCCTGCCCGAGTTCGAGCACGTGCTGTCCGACCAGCTGATCCCGCGCCGGCGCGAGATCGTCTCGGACCAGGCGCACCGGCTGGTGCAGGACATGGCGCGCGCCGCGCAGCAGCTGCTGCAGAGCCGCCGCCGCGATATCGTCGAGCAGCTGTTCGAGCTGCGCGGCCTGCGCGGCAAGAACCACGCGATGGTCAAGCACATGTTGATGCGGGTGCAGGGCGAGAAGGAAGAGTTCGAGCAGAGCATCAGCAAGTTCCAGGCGCTGCGCCTGGTCTTCGGCCGCCACAGCGCCGACATCATCAAGAGCCTGCAACTGCGCGACGTGCGCCTCACCATGCGCAGCGCGCGCGAGCAGATGAAAGAGCGCTTCTTCTCGCGCGGACTGCGCGAAGACATGGACGCGCTGTTTGCGCAGCTGACCAGGCTGGTGACCGATGCCGACAACAAGATCGGCCAGCTGCACCAGCTGATCGAAAGCATGTACCGGCGCTTCAACGCCGAGCACGGCTTCACGCTGCCCGCGCCGATGCAGTTCACTGCCGAGCGCTACGTGGCCGAGCTTGAGGAAACACTGCGCCTGGTGCATGCGCACTTCGGCACGGTCAGCATGCTGACGCGCTCGCGCCCGCAGCTGGTCCAGAGCGCCTTCAGCACCATGGCCAGCCGCGTGCTGGAGAACTTCCGCGACCTGAACCGCGATATCGAGGTCTGGCTCAAGTCGGTAATGACGCCGCTGGAAGCGCAGGTGCGCGAGCACCAGAAGCAGCTGCGCCGGCGCGTCGATTCGATCGAGCGCATCCACGAGGCCACCGACACGCTGGAAAGCCGCATTGCCGAACTCGAGGAAGTGCTCAACGGCCTGGACGAGCGCAGCGGCCGTATCGAGGGCTACGCGCAGCGGCTGCTGCGGCCGACGGCTGCAGCCGACAGCGCGAGCCTTGCGGTGGCCTGATCCTGAAGCCGGTATATCATGTGGCGCCGCACTTAGCGGCGCCTTTTCCTTTGGTGCGCCGCGCGCCCCGCGCTTCAGAACGTTTCACCCAGATGCCCCGCAAACCAGCCCCTCGCGCCGTTCCCGCCATCCCCGACGATATCTGCGTGCCGCCCGACTTCGGCGCCAGCGTGGTCGACTGGCAGCGCCAGCATGGCCGGCACGACCTGCCGTGGCAGAACACGCGCGACCCGTACCGCATCTGGCTGTCGGAGATCATGCTGCAGCAGACCCAGGTGAGCGCGGTGATCGACTACTTCCAGCGCTTTGTCTCGCAGCTGCCCACGGTGCAGGCGCTGGCGGCGGCGCCTGCCGACCAGGTCATGGCGCTATGGGCGGGGCTGGGCTATTACTCGCGCGCACGCAACCTGCACCGCTGCGCTATGCAGGTGGTGAGCGAGCATGGTGGCCGTTTCCCGACCGATCCCGCGGTGCTGGCCACATTGCCCGGCATCGGCCGCTCCACCGCCGCGGCAATCGCCGCGTTCAGCGCCGGCGTGCGTTCTCCAATCCTGGATGGCAACGTCAAGCGCGTGTTCGCGCGCTGCTTCGGCATCCACGGCCATCCGGGCGAGCGCGTGGTGGAAACGCGCATGTGGCAGCTGGCCGAGCTGGCCTTGCCGGCCGCAGGCCCGCGCCAGGCCGAGGACATGATCGCCTATACGCAAGGGCTGATGGACCTGGGCGCCACGGTGTGCTCGCGCGGCAAGCCGGCCTGCCTGGCCGATGCCGGTGCGTGCCCGCTGTCGGCCGACTGTGTGGCGCGCCGCGACGGGCTCACCGGCGTGCTGCCCACGCCCAAGCCGCGCGCGGCCATCCCCGAGCGCAGCACGGTAATGCTGCTGGTGCGGCGCCAGCGCGAAGTGCTGCTGCGCCTGCGCCCCGGCAGCGGCATCTGGGGCGGCTTGTGGAGCCTGCCGGAGATGCCGGTCGACAGCGTGCCCTTCGACACGGAAGCCGCCGAGGCGGCGGCGCTCGACTATGCCCGCGCCTTCGGCAAGCCCGCGCGCGCCGCACTGACCGGCGAGCTGACCCATGTGTTCACGCACTTCCGCCTGCTGATCCGTGCCATCCGGGTCGATGTGAGCGCGGACGGCGCAAGCCTGATGGCGCAGGACGGCGCTGCGGAAGCCGCGCAGCGCTGGATCTCGCTTGACGATCTCGATGCGGTGGGTACGCCCGCGCCGGTGCGCAGGCTGCTGGAGGACCAGGCCCGCGGCGGGCTGTTCTGAGCGCCTAGAGCATGTGGTTCTGGCGCATGTAGCGGTGCACGATCTCGATGCGCATGCCGGCATCGGGCAACGCCATCAGCATCTGCTTGGCCTTGAGCGGCACCGGCAGCA
This sequence comes from Cupriavidus sp. GA3-3, assembly GCF_000389805.1. Classification (NCBI taxonomy): domain Bacteria; kingdom Pseudomonadati; phylum Pseudomonadota; class Betaproteobacteria; order Burkholderiales; family Burkholderiaceae; genus Cupriavidus; species Cupriavidus sp. GA3-3. Next base: position 160,356 of record NZ_KB944502.1, on the reverse strand, counting down.
ACTCGCACAGCCGGTTGGCGACCCAGCTCGGGTCGTCCCACAGGTAGGGCTCGTCGAATGGCAGGCGGTCGGGTTGCTCGGCATGGAGCCGCGTGACAATGCGCCGCAGCGCATCCAGGCATTCGCCCAGCAGCTCCAGCTTGCAGTCGATGATGTCGGGAGGAAGCACCTCGGCGCGCGCAACCAGCAGGCCGTCGTCGCGGGTGTCATGGCTGACGATATGGAAGCGCTCGCGGCCGCGCGCACGGATCAAGAGCACGCCCAGCTGTTCCATGTTGCAGTCGACGATCTCCGCCAGGCAGCCGATCAGTTCCGGCACGGTGGGCTGGTCCGGCCGGGCCACTTCCTCGCCGCTTTCGATCAGGCAAACGCCGAAGGGAGTGTTGTCGCGCAGGCAGTTGCGCACCATGTCGACATAGCGCGCCTCGAACACGCGCAATGGCAGCCGTCCACCGGGAAACAGCACGGTGTGCAACGGGAACAGCGGCAGGTTGTCGAGCGTCCGCGGCGGATCTTCTGATGCCGTGGGACGGTAGAGGTCGGTCGAGGACATGCAGTGCCAGCTTGGGTATCGCGCAGCAATGGGCCAGCCGGCCAACGCGGCGTGCAGATGCCAATGATGCCAGTGGGCAGTCCCGCCTGCGTCAGCCCGCCGGTGCGAGCTCTCGGTGTCTCACCAGCACATTACCATGCGCCCGGAAGTAGTTGGCAAGCCTTTCCGCAATATAGACCGAGCGATGCTGGCCGCCGGTGCAGCCGATCGCCACGGTCAGGTAGCTGCGGTTGTCGGCAATGAAACTCGGCAGCCACTTTTCCACGTAGGCGCGGATATCCTCGGCCATCGCCAGCACCATTGGCTGGGCCTGCAGGAAGTCGATCACCGGCGTGTCGCGCCCCGTCAGCGGGCGCAAGGCCAGGTCGTAATAGGGGTTGGGCAGCGAGCGCACGTCGAACACCATGTCCGCATCGCTGGGCACGCCGTGCTTGAAGCCGAACGACTCGAATAGCAGCGTCAGCCGCTGGCTGTCGTCGCGGATCAGCTCCTTGATCCAGCTGCGCAGCGTATTGGTGCGCACATTGCTGGTGTCGATGCGGTGCGCGGCCTCGGCCAGCGGGCTCAGCAGCGCACGCTCCATCTCGATCGCTTCCATCAGCGCGGTGTCGTTGAAGGCGGGTTCACCGCCCGGGCCCGGCACGCCGTCGGTACGGACCGAGAGCGGGTGGCGGCGGCGCGTCTCGGAGTAGCGCTGCACCAGTGCGTCGGTGCTGGCGGTCAGGAACACCACCTCGACCTGGTGCTCAGCGGCCAGCGCGCGCACGGTGTCGGGCAACTGGTCGAGCGACTCGCGGCTGCGGATGTCAGTGGCGACGCCCAGGTGCGTATAGCCCTGGCTGTCGAGATAGCGGGTCAGTTCCGGGATGAACTGAGCCGGCAGGTTGTCCACGCAGTAGTAGCCTGCGTCTTCGAGCACGTTCAGTGCGACGGACTTGCCGGAACCGGATATGCCGGTGATGAGGATGATGCGCATAGCAACTGAAGCATAGCATCACGTGATGAAGGCGTCATGACACCACGCGCAAAAGCAAACATGGCGAACCTCGCGGTTCGCCATGCTTTTGTCGTCAGCTTGCGGCGCTGGTTGCGGCTCAGGCTGCCTTGGACAGGCATTCCTTCATGTAGGCCTTGTATTCGTCGCCCTTCTTGCCCTTGCCCGACTTGCTGCAGGAGGCCATTTTCTCCTGCTGGGTCTTGGACGCGCCCTTGGACAGGCATTCCTTCATGAACGCCTTGCGTTCGTCGCCCTTCTTGCCGGCGGCTTGCGTATTGCAGGCCTTCATCTTGTCCTGCTGGGCGTTGGCTGCGGGCTTGTCCGGGGTAGCCGGGGTGGCGGGCGTGGCAGGCATGGCCGGCGTTGCCGGTGCGGTGGCCGCCGGCTTGGCTGGCGTCGCGGGGGTTGCCGGCGTGGCGGTGGTCTGTGCAAAAGCGCTGGCGGCGATCATCGGGGTGACCAGCGCGCACATCGCGATCAATTTCTTCATGCTTGCTCTCCTGGGTGTGGAAAACTTCATGGCCGCGCGCCATTGCCGGCGTTGCAGCTTCCGTAACGGGCGCGATGCCCATTACAGCACAAAACGGAGCATGCCTGAAGAACGTTGACGTTCTGCGTCAACGCCGTTGTAAGCAAATGAAAACGCCGGCGCTCAGAGCAAGCGGCCCTGGCCGCGCGATACTGCATCGGCCTGCATCGCGGCGCGCTGCCGGTCCATGAAGTCGCGTAGCGTATCGATGCCGCGCAGGCGCAGGATGGTGTTGCGCACCGCGGCCTCGACCAGCACGGCCAGGTTGCGCCCGGCCGCCACCTGGATCTTGACCATGTGGATCGGCAGGCCCAGCACGTCGAGGTATTGCGAATCGAGCGGCAGCCGCTCGAACTCGCCGTCATTGCGACGCACCAACTGCACCACCAGCTTGATCTTCATCTTCCGGCGCACCGCGGTCTCACCGAAGATGGTCTTGATGTCGAGCAGGCCCAGACCGCGTACTTCAAGCAGGTTCTGCAGCAGCGGCGGGCAGCGGCCTTCAATGAAATCCGGCCCCAGGCGCACGAAGTCCACGGCATCATCGGCCACCAGCCCGTGGCCGCGCGAGATCAGTTCCAGGCCCAGTTCGCTCTTGCCCAGGCCCGATTCGCCCATGATCAGCACGCCCATGCCCAGGATGTCGAGGAATACCCCGTGCATGGTCACGCGCGGCGCGGAGATACGCGACAGGTACAGGCGCAGGTGGTCGATCACCGCGGCCGACGACACCGGCGTGGTGAACAGCGGCGTGGACGAGCGCGTGCAGCGCAGTTCCAGGTCGGGCGGCGGCTCCATGCCGTCGGCGATCACCAGGAAGGGCGGCTCCAGCAGGATCAGCTCGCCCATCTGGCGCTTGCGGGTCTCGTCGTCCAGCCGCTGGTAATAAGTGATCTCGGGCTTGCCGAGCACCTGGATGCGGTTGGGGTGGATCAGGTTCAGGTGGCCCACCAGGTCGGCGGCGGAGGTGGCTTCGCGGGCGAACTCCACATCGAAGGCGCGATCCGCACCTTCCAGGCCGGCCACCCACGAGAGTTTGATGTCGGCTGCGTTGTCGTCGAAGATGGACTGGGAGGTGACGCCGGTGAGTTCCATGCGGTATGACTGGTGGGGCGGTTTGCGAAGCGCCTTGGCGCCTGCCCGGTCTGGTGCCGGCCCGCTTGAGGGATCAGGGGATCAGGGATGCCATGCGATCAGCAACTGATGGACGGCATCGGGCGTGGGCAGCGTGGCCAGCCCTTCACGCATGTCGCGGTCGGAAAGCAGTTGCGCGATTTCGGACAGGATTTCCAGGTGCTGCTGCGTAGCCTGTTCGGGCACCAGCAGGAAGATCAGCAGCGATACCGGCTTGCCATCGGGCGATTCGAACGGAATTGGTTCGGCCAGGCGCATGAACGCGGCCAGCGGCTGCTTCAGGCCCTTGATGCGGCCGTGCGGGATTGCCACGCCGGCGCCCAGGCCGGTGGATCCAAGCGACTCGCGCGCGAACAGGTTGTCCGTCACGATGGCGCGCGCCACACCATGGTTGTTCTCGAAGAGGAGCCCGGCCTGCTCGAACACACGCTTCTTGCTGGTGACGCTGACGTCGAGGGTGATGTTGCCGGGTGGCAGCAATTTGGCCAAACGATTCATGGGCGATGCGCAGGATTTCAGTTAGCGGGCGGACCGTTCCGCCGGGCAGTGGGCTGGCTCCGGCCTGCCGTTGGCCTGGCCGGAGGCGTCCGGCCCATTATAGAGCAGCGACTACTCCCGCATTGTGCAGCGCAACGGGGCAAGCCGGTGCAGAAAGATACATGGTGATGCAATGGTGCCTCCGCGGCGGGGAGCCGGTGCACCGGGGCGGGGCACGGCCAGGATTCCCTCTCTTTGTATGGCGCAGCATACACCTTGGCGCAGCGCTTGCGAACACCCTTGCTCATTCGGGTGAAAAGCATCGGCTCCGGCGCCACAGCCGGGCCGCGCCGCCAGTGCGGGCGCGGCATGCCGGCGGCAACCGGGAACGCGAGGGCGCAAAAAAGCCGCGCTTCTTGGCGCGGCTTGCCTGTTAGATCCTGATTCAGCAGCCCGCTGCGGGGCTGCCGGGCACGGTCATTGCTGCATTTGCGCTGCGGCCATCTGGTACTTGACCGCTTCGCGGTCGTGGCCTTGCACGCGATCCTTGTAGCGGATCACCTGACGGTCCAGCTTGTCGACGAGTGCGTCGATCGCTGCATACAGGTCTTCGTGATGCGCTTCGACAAAGATGTCCTTGCCCTTGAGATGTAGATTGATTTCCGCGTACTGACGCCGGTCCTTTTCCTTATGGTTGTCGACAGAGAGCAGCACACTAACGCCAATGACTTGATCGAAATGCCTGACGATTCGCTCCAGCTTCGTTTCCACGTACTCACGCAGAGGGGGCGTGATGTCCAGGTGGTGTCCACTGATCTTGAAGTTCATAGCGCTTCTCCTTCTGAAAGAGCCTCACCAGGCAGGCGGTGGGCTCGGCTACAAAGACTTGCGGAGATTGACTGCGGGGATCTTCAGGGCTTCGCGATACTTGGCAACGGTGCGGCGTGCGACAACGAAGCCTTGTTCGCCCAGCAGTTCGGCAATGCGACTGTCGGAAAGGGGATTCCTCGGGTCTTCGGCTCCTATCAGTTGCTTGATCAAGGCGCGGATGGCCGTTGACGAAGCCGCGCCACCGGTTTCGGTGGACACGTGGCTGCCGAAGAAGTACTTCAGTTCGAAAGTACCCATCGGCGTTGCCATATATTTATTGGTCGTCACCCGGGAGATGGTTGACTCGTGTAAACCCAGTGTATCGGCAATCTCCCGCAAAACCAAGGGGCGCATGGCGATTTCGCCGTGGCTGAAAAAGTTCTTTTGACGCTCGACAATGGCCTGCGAGACACGCAGGATTGTGTCGAACCTCTGCTGGATGTTCTTGATCAGCCAGCGCGCCTCTTGCAGCTTCTGCTGCAGCCCGGCGGTGCCGGACTCACCCTTTGCGCCACGCAGGATTTGCGCATACATGTCATTGATGCGCAGCCTCGGCATCACATCCGGATTGAGCTGCGCGATCCAGCCGCCGCCACCCTTGCGCACGAACACGTCCGGCACCACGAAGTCCGCCTCCGGGCGGCTGTATGCATGGCCGGGGTAGGGCGCCAGCGAGCGGATCAGTTCGTGTGCGGACTTCAGCGCCGCTTCATCCACCTGCAGCGCCTTCTTCAGCCGCGTGTAGTCGCGTACTGCGAGCAACTCCAGGTGGTTGGTCACGATGTTCAGGGCCAGTTCGCGCTGCGGGTGCGTCAGGCGCCGCAACTGCAGGGCCAGGCACTCGGCGGCGTTGCGCGCGCCCACGCCGGGCGGGTCGAAGCTCTGCAGCAGCGTGAGGATGGCGTGGACCTCCTCGATCTCGAACTCGAGTTCTTCCGGCAACTCCGTGCAGATCTCCTCAAGCGATGCGCTCAGGTAGCCATCGTCGTCGAGCGATTCGATCAGGAAGATGGCCAGGCCCTTGTCGCGCGCCGAGATCTTCAGCGGCGTGAGCTGTTCCATCAGGTACTCGCGCAGCGTGGGCTCGGCTTCGCGCAGCTGCATCGGCGTTTTTTCGTCCTCGTCGCCCTGGGGGCGGCGGGCAAAGTCGTCCAGGCTCCACTCGCTGCTGCCATAGTCGTCGCCGTTGCCGCTGTCGCCATAGCTGTCGTCGTCAGCCGCGCCGTCGGCGCGGGCCTCGCCATTGCCCTGCGGCTCTGCCGGCGCGGGCGCCGGTGCGCTCTGCAGGTTGACCGAGCCGTCGGCCGCCACGCGCAGCGGGCTTTCGATCCAGTCGTTCTCGCGTTCGAGCAGAGGGTTTTCCGTCAGTGCCTGTTCGACCTCTTGCTGCAGTTCCAGCGTGGAAAGCTGCAGCAGCCGGATCGACTGCTGCAGTTGCGGGGTCAGGGCCAGATGCTGGGAAAGGCGGAGCTGTAGCGACGGTTTCATGCGACCTATTCTATGCGCATCTTTCCGTTGTTGGAACGGAAATTGCTATCGCTTATGCGGTCTGATCGCTGCTGGCTGTGGTAGGCCCACGTGCGCCCGCGAATAGGCCTGCCGCTCCATGGCAGGCCGCTGCATCACATGCGGAAGTTCTCGCCCAGGTAGACGCGCCGCACTGCGTCATTGGCGATGATTTCCTCGGGCTGGCCCGCGGCCAGCACCGTGCCTTCGCTGATGATGTAGGCGTGGTCGCAGATGCCGAGCGTCTCGCGCACGTTGTGGTCGGTGATCAGCACGCCGATATTGCGTGCCTTGAGGAAGCTGACGATGCGCTGGATCTCGCCCACGGCGATCGGGTCCACGCCGGCGAAGGGTTCGTCCAGCAGGATGAAGCGCGGCGACGACGCCAGCGCGCGCGCGATTTCCACGCGGCGGCGCTCGCCGCCCGACAGCGACAGCGCCGGGTTGTTGCGCAGGTGCGCGATCTGCAGGTCGTCGAGCAGCGAATCCAGGCGGCGCTCGATCTCGGCCTTGGGCAGCGGCTTGCCGTTGCTCACCTGCAGCTCCAGCACCGCGCGGATGTTCTCTTCGACGTTGAGCTTGCGGAATACCGAGGCTTCCTGCGGCAGGTACGACAGCCCCATGCGCGCGCGCTCGTGGATCGGCAGGCCGCTGATGTGGTCGCCGTCGAGCACGATATCGCCTTCGTCCAGCGCCACCAGGCCCACGATCATGTAGAAGGAGGTGGTCTTGCCCGCGCCGTTGGGCCCGAGCAGGCCAACCACCTCGCCGCTCTTCACGTCGAGCGAGACGTCCTTGACCACCGTGCGCGAGCCATAGCGTTTCTTCAGGTGGCGCACGACCAGCGTGCTGCCGCCGGCAAGGACGGTGGAGGCTTCGACGGAAGGCTTGTCGGCGATGGTTGCGGTATCGGTCATTGGCACAGTCTGGCGTTCAGGCGTTTCTGGCGCCGGCCGCATGCGATGCACGCAGCCGGCGCCAGGCGTCAGGGTTTGTTGGCAGGCGCGGGCGCCGGCTTCAGGTCCAGCGGCGAGCCGCCGCTGCCCGTGGCGCCGGCCTTCTGGTCCTGGCGCGGCGACAGCACCGCGCGCACGCGGCCGGACGGATTGGCGGCCGCGGCATCGCCGCTACCGCCGCCGGCAGCCGTGTAGAACTCCTTGCGGCTGTCGTAGGTCAGCACCGCGCCGCGGATCTCGTCGACCTGCTTGGCGCCCTGCAGGCGCGCCATGCGGGCATTGCCGATCAGCTTGGAGTACTCCTGCTTGCCGTCGTACTCGATGCGGTCGCCCCAGCCGTCGATGTATTCGTCGACGCCTTCGCGCTTCTGCCGGATGTAGGCCTGCTTGCCCGGCTTGGCGGTGGCCACCGCGAACTGGTAGCCCTCGGGATCGGTGCGCAGTTCGGCGGCGTCGGACTTCAGGATCATGGTGCCCTTGGTCAGCACCACATTGCCGGTCAGCGTATAGATCTGCTTGACGTCGTCATAGCTGGCGTTGTCCGCCTCCAGCACCATCGGCTTGTCGCGGTCCGCGCGCTCGGCCAGGGCGGGCTGGGCCAGCAGGCCGAAGGCCATGGCCAGGGCGAGCAGGGCCGGGGCGGTGCGTCGACGGGACGATGTCGTCAGGGAAGCAGTCATGTTGGCAGGGTTGCTTGAGGGCGTCTGGGTACGTTGGTGCGGGTTGGTGCGGCCCCCGGGCCGGGGCTCAGGACCCCGGCGCGCGGCCAGGGGTCGGCCCGGTGATGATGGTGCCGCGTACATTGCCGAGCAATTGTACTTCGCGCGTGACGTTGTTGAAGATCAGGCCGTTGGCGGTCATCACCGACGGGCCGCGCGTCAGCTTGACCGGCTTGTCGGTCTTGACGATGTCGTCATTGACCAGCAGCTGGAAATAACTGGATGCGGCGGTCAGCTGCGGGTCCTTGGACACGTCCACGCCCTGCTGGCGCATGACGAAGCCGTTGCCGTACAGGTCGATCACCGAACCCTCGGCGTTCATGCGGCCCATATCGGCGCGGGCGGTGACCGGCGGGCGGTCCGGCTCATACGCGCGCATGGCGGGCCGGGTCACCTCGTAGGTCTGGTCATCCTCGAAATGGACCATGCGCTCGCCGGTAAAGCGGATTTTGGTGCTGCCGTCCGGCGCCAGCTCAGTGGCCGAGAAGCGGTCCATGAAGTAGTCGGGCTCATGCTTCTTGGCGCTTTGCGCGGCCGGGTCTTCCTTGGGGGAGTTGATCTGGACCAGCCAGAACGTGCTGCCCGCCACGAAGGCCATCAGCAGCAGCGGCAGCAGCCGCATGACGATGCCGCTGAGGGAGGCGAGGAGTGCCTGCATGGTGTCCTTGGCGTTGTGCCGGTTGTGCCGGGCCCGCGCCCGCTCAGATGACCTTGGCGCGGGTCAGGTCGTGGATATGCAGCGCGCCGGTCAGGCGGCCGTCGTCATCCACCACCAGCAGCTGGTTGATGCGGTTGGCCTCCATCACCTGCACCGCTTCGACGGCGAGCTGGTTCTCGTTGACCACGTGCGGGTTGCGGTGCATGACGTCGCCGATGGGAACGGTCTTCCAGTCGCGCGGGGTTTCCAGAAGGCGGCGCAGGTCGCCGTCGGTGAAGACGCCGATGGCGTGTCCGTCCGGGTCCACCACGGCGGTCATGGCCATGCCCTTGCGGGTGATTTCCATCAGCGCCTGGGCCAGCGGGGTGTTTTCACGCACCTCGGGCACGGCGTTGCCGGTGCGCATCACGTCGCGCACATGGGTCAGCAGCTTGCGCCCGAGCGCGCCGCCGGGGTGCGAGCGCGCGAAGTCTTCCTCGCCAAAGCCGCGCGCATCGAGAACCGCCACTGCCAGCGCATCGCCCAGCGCCAGCGCCGCGGTGGTGCTGGCCGTCGGCGCCAGGTTCAGCGGGCAGGCTTCTTTCTCGACCGCCGCGTCCAGGTGGACGTCGGCCAGCTTGGCCAGGTTGGAGTCGGGGTTGCCGGTGACCGAGATCAGCCGCGCGCCGATGCGCTTGACGATCGGGATGATCGACAGCAGCTCGCCGGTCTCGCCCGAATTGGAGAAGGCGATCAGCACGTCGTCGCGCGTGACCATGCCCAGGTCGCCGTGGCTGGCTTCGGCCGGGTGCACGAAGAACGCCGGCGTGCCGGTAGAGGCCAGCGTGGCCGCGACCTTGCGCCCGATATGGCCGGACTTGCCGATGCCCGAGACGACCACGCGCCCGGTGCATTGCAGGATCAGCAGCACGGCACGGGCAAAGTCGCCGTTCAGGCGTCCGGAAAGTGCGGAAACCGCATCGGCTTCGGTCTGGAGAGTGTCGCGGGCGAGCCTGAGTGCTCGATCCGCATCGAAATTGGCTATCATGGCGACGAAGTATACCAACGAATGCGATGGCGCCTGGCCCGACCCATGGCGCACGTCGTGCTTGCCGTGCTCGCCGTATTTTGCCGGCAGGGTGCCCGTGCCGGGTCGGACGTGCGCCTGGCCGGTCACCCAGACCGCCTGATGCATTCTCCGCTGGAACTGACCCTGGTGCTGCTGGCCGCCGCCGTCTTCGGCGTGGTCGCATTCCGCATGCTGCAGCTGCCGCCGATGCTCGGCTACCTGGCCGTCGGCATCCTGATCGGCCCCCATGCGCTGGGGCTGGCCAGCGACACCGCGCAGACCAAGTACCTGGCCGAATTCGGCGTGGTCTTCCTGATGTTCTCGATCGGGCTGGAGTTCAACCTGACCAAGCTGCGCTCGATGAAGCGGCTGGTGTTCGGCCTGGGCGGCTCGCAGGTGGTGCTGTCGATGCTGGCGGTGGTGCCGGCCAGCTGGGCTTTCAACTGGCTGTTCCCGCTGTCCTGGCAGGCGTCGGTGGCGCTGGGCGGGGCGCTGGCGATGTCTTCCACCGCGATCGTCTCCAAGATGCTGTCCGAGCGCATGGAGCTTGAGAGCGAGCAGGGCCGCAATATCATCAGCATCCTGCTGTTCCAGGATCTGGCGGTGGTGCCGCTGCTGATCGTGATCCCGGCGCTGTCGCGCGATCCGGGCGACCTGATGGTGGCGCTGGGCCTGGCCACGGTCAAGATCGTGGTGGCCCTGGGCGTCATCTTCTTCCTGGGCCAGCGCCTGATGAGCCGCTGGTTCCACGTGGTGGCGGCGCGCCGCTCGCAGGAACTGTTCATGCTGAACCTGCTGCTGGTGACGCTGGGCATGGCGGCGCTGACCGAGCGGCTGGGCCTGTCGATGGCGCTGGGCGCCTTCATGGCGGGCATGCTGATCTCCGAGACGCCCTACCGCCACCAGGTGGAAGAGGACATCAAGCCGTTCCGCGACGTGCTGCTGGGACTGTTCTTCGTCACCATCGGCATGCTGCTCAATATCCGCGTGGTGCTCGACCACGTATGGCTGGTGCTGGCGCTGCTGGTGGTGCCGGTGCTGTTCAAGCTGGTGCTGATCGCGCTGCTGGCGCGGGTCTTCGGCTCGCGCCAGGGGGTGGCGATCCGCACCGGGCTGGGGCTGGCGCAGGCCGGCGAATTCGGTTTCGTGCTGCTGAACCAGATCGACGGCCTGAACCTGGTCGACCCGGTGCTGATCCAGGTGATCCTGGCATCGATGCTGCTGTCGATGCTGGCCGCGCCATTCCTGATCCAGTACAGCGACGCCATCGTGCTGCGCTTTGCCGCCAACGAATGGCTGATGCAGTCGCTGAACATGACCCGCATCGCCGCGCAGAGCCTGCAGACCGAGAAGCACGCGATCATCTGCGGCTTCGGCCGCAGCGGGCAGAACCTGGCGCACATGCTCGAGCGCGAGGGCATCAACTACGTGGCGCTGGACCTGGACCCCGACCGCGTGCGCGAGGCCGCCGCGGCCGGCGATACCGTGGTCTACGGCGACGCGGGCCGGCGCGAGGCGCTGATCGCCGCCGGCATCCACCGCGCCGCCGCCCTGATCGTCACCTATGCCAACACCCCATCGGCGCTCAAGGTGCTGCACCACGTGCAGGAACTGGCGCCGGCGCTGCCGGTTATCGTGCGCACGGTGGACGATTCAGAGCTCGATACGCTGCAGAAGGCCGGCGCCACCGAGGTGGTGCCCGAGATCATCGAGGGCAGCCTGATGCTGGCCTCGCACGCGCTGGTGCTGCTGGGCGTGCCGATGCGGCATGTGCTGCGCGGCGTGCAGGAGGCGCGCGACGCGCGCTACAGCCTGCTGCGCGGCTATTTCCACGGCCGCGACGATGATGAGGACATGGTCGAGCGCGATTCGGTACGGCTGCATTCCGTGTCGCTCGGGCCGCAATCCACGGCGGTGGGGCGGCGTCTTGGCGTGCTGGGGCTGGAGCGGATCGGCGTGGAGGTGACCGCGGTGCGCCGGCGCGGCATCCGCGCCTTCGATCCGGAGCCCGAGACCGTGCTGGAGCCGGGCGATATCGTGGTGCTGCGCGGCCCGCCCGAGGCGCTGGAGGCTGCGGAAACTCGCATCCTGAACGGATGAGCCAGGGCGTCGTGCGCGTCAGTGCGGACGCGCCTCGACCCAGGATTCCGGCAGGTTGTCGAGCACGGCGCGTGCGTCCAGCGAGCGGATCGGCACGCTGGCATCGGCCGGGATGCGGCCTTCGCCCTGCAGCATCAGGTAACGCAGGCAGCACACGCGCAGGAAGGACGAGAAATTGCCGGCCACCGCCTCGCTGCCGCGATGTTCGGTCAGTTCATCGTGCAGGCGCGTGATCAGCTGGTTGACGGTCATGTCGTCGCGCCGCGCCAGTTCTTCCAGCACCTCCCAGAACAGGCTCTCCAGCCGGATGCTGGTGGCCACGCCATGCAGGCGCAGCGAGCGCGACTGGCTTTGGTACGACGCCGGATTGGCGCGGATAAAGATTTCACACATGGATGCTCCCGTGCGGGCGGCGCAGCCTGCGGGCATGTGCACGGCTCGCGGATGGGGCGGGCCGTGCCTTCACGCGTGGGGGCGCCGCGTGCGGAAAGCTCTAATGTACGATCCGCGTGCCCAGCACGGCAAGGAACTGCGCCAGCCAGGCCGGATGCGCGGGCCAGGCCGGGGCCGTGACGAGGTTGCCGTCGGTATGGGCCTGGTCGACGGGAATATCGGCATAGGTGCCGCCGGCCAGCTTCACCTCGGGCGCACAGGCCGGGTAGGCGGAGCAGGTCTTGCCTTCGAGCACGCCTGCCGCGGCCAGCAGCTGGGCGCCGTGGCAGACCGCGGCGATCGGCTTGTCCGCCTGGGCGAAGTGGCGCACGATCTCCAGCACGCGCGCGTTCAGGCGCAGGTATTCCGGCGCGCGGCCGCCGGGGATGACCAGTGCGTCGTAACCGGCGGGGTCGATCTCGGCAAAGCTCGCGTTGAGGGTGAAGTTGTGGCCGCGCTTCTCGGTGTAGGTCTGGTCGCCCTCGAAGTCATGGATAGCGGTGGCGCAGGCGTCGCCCGCCTGCTTGTCCGGGCAGGCCGCATGCACGGTGTGGCCGACCATCTGCAGTGCCTGGAACGGCACCATGGTTTCGTAGTCTTCGGCGTAGTCGCCCACCAGCATCAGAATCTTCTTTGCCATCGCGCTCTCCTGTATGGTTATGGGTGTCCGGCGGGTGCCGGACGCGGCAGCCCGGCCCCTGGCCAGCCAAGCGGGCCGGCAGGGCCATTGTGCTGGCCGCCCCGATGGCGCGGGTGGTAACTGGTTACCGCGCCGGCGGCCATCCTGCCGCGACCCACTGCGACCCCTCTTTCTGATTGGCGCGCCACGCTGCGCGCCTACCGTTTCCAGACCCCTATGGCAGACTCCATCATCCAGTCCCCCGAGCTCGGCGACGTCACCGGCTACCTGCGCGAGCGCATCCGTACGGTGCCGGACTGGCCCATGCCGGGCGTGATGTTCCGCGACATCACCCCGCTGCTGCAGAACCCCAAGACGCTGCGCGTGCTGATCGATGTCTTCGTGCACCGCTACATGGATGCGCAGCTCGACCTGGTGGCGGGCATCGACGCGCGCGGCTTTATCCTGGGCGCGATCGTCGCGTATGAGCTGAACCTGGGCTTCGTGCCGATCCGCAAGAAGGGCAAGCTGCCGTTCCAGACCGTGGCCGAGGAGTACGAGCTGGAATACGGCAGCGCCACCGTCGAGATCCATGCAGACGCCTGCAAGTCCGGCGACCGCGTGCTGCTGGTCGACGACCTGATCGCCACCGGCGGTACCATGATGGCCGGACGCAAGCTGCTGGAGCGCCTGGGCGCGACGGTGGTGGAGGGCGCCGCCATCGTCGACCTGCCCGAACTGGGCGGCTCGAAGCTGCTGCAGGACGGCGGGCTGCCGCTGTTCACCGTGTGCAAGTTCGAAGGGCACTGAGCCACGCTGACCGGCCCGCAAGATTTCCACGCAAGGAGACCCCATGCCTGACCTGTTGCTGTTCCTGCTGACTTCGATTGCCGTGACTGTGGCCCCGGGGCCCGACAACCTGCAGGTGCTGGCGCGCGGCATGGCGCAGGGCCGGCGCGCGGGGCTGGTCGCGGCACTGGGCTTTTCGGTCGGGTGCCTGTTCCACACCGTGATTGCGGCGGTGGGGCTGGCCGCGGTGCTGCGCTCGTCGCCGCTGGCGTTCCAGCTGATCAAGTATGCGGGCGCGGCCTACCTGATCTGGATCGGCATCCAGGCGCTGCGCGCAAAGGGCGGGCTGGCGCAGGGCGGTGATGTCGATGCGGTGCCGCTCGCGCGCGTGTTCCGCCAGAGCGTGCTCGGCAACATCATGAATCCCAAGGTGACGCTGTTCTTCCTGGTGTTCCTGCCGCAGTTCGTGCGCGCCGATGCCGCGCACCCGGGGCTGCAGTTCCTGCTGCTGGGCGTGGTCTTCATGCTGCAGACGGCGGTGGTGTTCTCGCTGTTCGGGCTGTGCGCGGGCTGGCTGGGCGCCTGGCTGCGCCGCCGCCCGGCCACCGGCCGCTGGCTGGACCGCGCCGCCGGGGCGATCTTCGTCGGGCTGGGGATCAAGGTCGCGCTGCCCTGAGCGGCGCCGCTGGCGCGCATCCGGGCGCCGGTGTTGCCCGTTGCCCGCGCGCCGCACCCATGCCGTTGCCGCTGTCGGGTGACGGGCGCATAATGCCTCATTGACAACTACACGATGACCGGGCCTAGCCTCCAGGGTTTTGTCGGCACTGGTCACACAAAGGCGCACCATGGGCGTACTCCTTCACCTGCTATCAGGCGTTGCCCTGCTCGTCTGGGGCACCAACATCGTCAAGGTCGGCATCCTGCGCGTCTACGGCGCGAACCTGCGCCATGTCCTGTCGACCAGCGTCTCCAACCGCTTCACCGCCTTCCTTGCCGGGCTCGGCGTCACCGGGCTGGTCCAGAGCAGCAACGCCACCGCGGTCATCGTCAGCTCCTTCGTCGGCCAGGGCCTGATCGCCGTGGCACCGGCGCTGGCCATCATGCTCGGCGCCAACGTCGGCACCGCGCTGATGGTGCAGGTGTTCTCGCTGGACCTGTCCTGGCTGTCGCCGCTGCTGATCTTTGTCGGCGTGATCTGCCATCTGACCTGGAAGGGCAGCAGGGCCGGCCACGTCGGCCGCGTGCTGATCGGCCTGGGCCTGATCACGCTGGCGCTCGAGCTGATCTCCATCGCCACCCGTCCCGTGGTGCAGGCTGCCGGCGTCAAGGTCTTGTTCGCCTCGCTGACCGGCGACGCGGGGCTGGACATGCTGGTCGGCGCCTTCCTGACCATCCTGTGCTATTCCAGCCTGGCCGTGGTGCTGTTCTGCGGCGCGCTGGCCTCGGCCGGCGTGGTGTCGATCCACGTGGCGCTGGCGCTGGTGCTGGGGGCCAACCTGGGTTCGGGCATCTCGGCGCTGCTGACCACCTCGGGCAACAACCAGCCGGGCAAGCGCGTGACGCTGGGCAACCTGCTGTCGCGCCTGCTGGGCTGTCTGGTGGCGCTGCCGCTGCTGGGCCAGGCCGAGGAGCTGCTGGCGCTGCTGGACCATGACCCGCAACGGCTGATCGTCAATTTCCACCTGCTGTTCAACGTCGCGCTGGCGGTGCTGCTGCTGGGCGCCACCGCGCCGCTGGCGCGGCTGTGCGAGAAGGTGCTGCCCGGGCGCAACACCGGCGACAGCCAGGTCACGCCGCGCCACCTCGATACGGCCGCGCTGTCCACGCCCACGCTGGCGCTGGCCAACGCCGCGCGCGAAGTGCTGCGCATCGGCGACCGCGTCGAGCAGATGCTGGACAACATGCTGCGCGTGCTGCGCACCAACGACGCCAAGCTGGCCGACGCCACCTGCCGCATCGACAACGAGGTGGACGACCTCTACACCGCGATCAAGCTCTACCTGACGCGCATCAGCCTGGAAGCGCTGGACGAGCGCGACGGCCAGCGCTGGACCGAGATCATCTCGCTCACCATCAACCTGGAACACGCGGGCGACATCATCGAGCGCATCCTGCTCGATACCAAGGACAAGAAGATCGCCCACAACCTGATGTTCTCGGAGGCGGGAATGCAGGAAATCGCCGAGATGCACGCGCGCCTGGTCGCCAACCTGCGGCTGGGCCTGTCGGTGTTTCTCAACGGCGACCTCAAGAGCGCCCAGGCGCTGATGGCGGAAAAAGCGAACTTCCGCGAGCTGGAGCGCAAGTACGCGCGCACCCACCTGCAGCGCGTGGCGGTGCAGACCGCCGAGAGCATCGAGACCAGCTCATTGCACCTGGATGTGATCAGCGAGCTCAAACGGCTGAATTCGCTGTTCTGTGCGACGGCTTATCCGGTGCTGGAGCAGGCTGGGGTGCTCAACCGCAGCCGGATGAAGGAAGACGATGTGCCGGCGGTGCCGGCGGTGCAGGCAGCGCAGCACTGAGCGGCGACGCTAGAGCTTGTAGCCGAACTTCCGCAACAGCGCCTTGCGCTCCGCCACATCGGCATCGGTCTCGATCCCCAGCGGCGAGGCACCATCGATCACGCCCACCACGCCGCGTCCGGCATCGGTCTGGGCGATGATCACCTCGGTCGGGTTGGCCGTTGCGCAGAAGATGCGGCACACCTCCGGCACTGCCCGCACCGCGGCCAGCACGTTGACCGGAAAGAACCCGTCGCCGAGGAAGATCACGAAGGTATGCCCGGCGCCGATGGCGCGGGCGTTCTCGCAGGCCAGGTCGATCAGGTCTTCATCTGTGCCCGACCAACGCACCAGGCGCTTGCCCGAGGCCTCGCAGAACGCCAGCCCGAAGAGGATGCCCGGCACCGTGCCGACCAGCGCCTCGTGCAGGTCTTCCACGGTCTTGATGAAATGCGAATGGCCGAAGATGAAGTTGGTGGCTTCCGGCTTGGTGACCGGTACGACCGTCAGTTCCATGGCTGGCTCCAGAATGGCGGCGCGGCTTGCCGCCATCCGGTTCATGGTAGGGCGCGGGGTGGTGAATGCAAGCGGGCAGGGATCCTCGCATGGCACGCGTACCTGCTATACCGGATGGACTGGCCCGTCACCGGAGACGCCGATGCCGCTTCTTCGCCTCTTCCTCGCATGGCTTGCCATGGCGCCGTGCGTGGCCGCCGCCCAGGTCGTTCCGGCATCACAGGGCGAAATCGCCGTCAGTGAACTGAAGCGCCCCAATGTCGTCGTCGTGCTGCGGCATGCGAGTGCGCCGGGGGTCGGCGATCCGCCGGGCTTCAAGCTGGACGACTGTTCGACCCAGCGCAACCTGGACGCGAACGGCCGGCAGCAGGCGGCGAGGCTCGGTAGCAGCTGGAAGGCGGCGGGCTTCCGGCCGACGCGGGTCTACAGCAGCGCCTGGTGCCGCTGCCAGGACACCGCCCGCCTGATCGACCTGGGTCCGGTGCGGGTCCAGCCATTGCTCAATTCATTTTTTGGCGCGGATGCACAGCGCCGGGAAGCGCAGACCGCGCAGCTTTCGCGCTTTATCGACGGGCTCGATCCGCGCGGCGGGCCTTACCTGCTGGTCACGCACCAGGTGGTGATCACCGCGCTGAGCGGCCACGGCGCCGACAGCGGTGGCGGCGTCGCGATCGAACTGCAGCCGGGCGGAGCGCCGCGCCGCGCGCGGGTGCTGCCCAACGCCGGGCTGGACTGAAGGGGCAGGCCCGCCTCAGCAGCGGCAAGCTCACCTCATCTTGATACACCTCAACTTGTGCAATCGCTTGCGTAAGCGAGTCGCGACAATTCTTGCCGGGCCTGTATCCGAAAATTCCTAAGGCCTTACCGCTCCAGCAATGGCTTCAGATACTTGCCCGTAAAGCTCGCCTTGCTCCTGGCCACATCCTCCGGCGTGCCGCGCGCGATCACCTGGCCGCCACCGGCGCCGCCTTCCGGCCCCATGTCGATCAGCCAGTCCGCGGTCTTGATGACATCGAGGTTGTGTTCGATGATGACCACGGTATTGCCCTGGTCGCGCAGCTTGTGGATGACCTTGAGCAGCAGCTCGATATCGTGGAAGTGCAGCCCGGTGGTGGGCTCGTCCAGGATATAGAGCGTGCGCCCGGTGTCGCGCTTGGACAGCTCCAGCGACAGCTTGACGCGCTGCGCCTCGCCGCCCGACAGCGTGGTCGCCGACTGGCCCAGCCGGATATAGCCCAGGCCCACGTCCAGCAGCGTCTGCAGCTTGCGCCGCACCACCGGCACCGCGCTGAAGAACTCGTGCGCCTGCTCGACGGTCAGGTCCAGCACCTCGGAGATGTTCTTGCCCTTGTACAGAACTTCCAGCGTCTCGCGGTTGTAGCGCTTGCCGTGGCAGACATCGCACGGCACATAGACGTCGGGCAGGAAGTGCATCTCGACCTTGAGCACGCCGTCGCCCTGGCACGATTCGCAGCGCCCGCCCTTGACGTTGAACGAGAAGCGGCCCGGGTCGTAGCCGCGCTCCTTGGCCGACGGCACGCCGGCGAACAGTTCGCGGATGGGCGTGAACAGGCCCGTATAGGTGGCCGGATTGGAACGCGGCGTGCGCCCGATCGGGCTCTGGTCGACGTTGATGACCTTGTCGAAATGCTCGAGCCCCTCGATGCGGTCGTGCGGCGCCGGCTCCGGCGTCGAGCCGTACAGGTGGCGCGCCACCGCATGGTAGAGCGTGTCGTTGATCAGCGTCGACTTGCCCGAGCCGGACACGCCGGTGATGCAGGTCAGCAGGCCCACCGGCACTTCGGCGGTGACGTTGCGCAGGTTGTTGCCGCTGGCGTTGACGATGCGCAGCAGGCGCTCATCGTCGGGCGCGGCGCGCTCCTTCGGCACCTCGATGCGGCGCTGGCCGGACAGGTACTGGCCGGTCAGCGATGCCGGCGACTCCTCGATCTGCCGCGGCGTGCCCTCGGCCACGATCATGCCGCCGTGCACGCCGGCGCCCGGGCCGATGTCGACCACGTAATCGCAGGCGCGGATCATGTCCTCGTCGTGCTCGACCACCAGCACCGAGTTGCCGATGTCGCGCAGGTGCTTGAGCGTGCCGATCAGACGGTCGTTGTCGCGCTGGTGCAGGCCGATCGAGGGCTCGTCCAGCACATACATCACGCCGGTCAGACCCGAGCCGATCTGCGACGCCAGCCGGATGCGCTGGGCCTCGCCGCCCGACAGCGTATCGGCGCTGCGCTCCAGTGACAGGTAGTCCAGCCCGACGTTGTTCAGGAAGTTCAGCCGCGCCGAGATCTCCTTGATGATCTTGTCGCCGATCTCGCGTTTGGCGCCGTGCATGTCCAGCGTCAGGAAGTAGGTCAGCGCGTCGCGCAGCGGCCAGCCGTTGATCTCGAAGATCGCGCGTGCCTGCTCGCCCTCGCCCAGCTTGACGTGGCGCGCCTCGGTGCGCAGGCGGGTGCCTTGGCAGGCGGGGCAGGGCTGGTTGTTCTGGTACTTGGCCAGTTCCTCGCGCACGGCGACCGAATCGGTTTCGCGGTAGCGGCGCTCCAGGTTGGGGATGATCCCTTCGAACACATGCTCGCGCACGGTGGTGCGGCCGCGTTCGTTGATATAGGTGAACGGGATTTCCTGCTCGCCCGAGCCGTGCAGCACCGACTGCTGCACGTTTTCCGGCAACTCCTCGAACGGGGTCTCGGTGTCGAAGTCGTAGTACGCTGCCAGGCCTTGCAGCATCTGGAAGTAGAACTGGTTGCGGCGGTCCCAGCCCTTGATCGCGCCCGAGGCCAGCGACAGGTTGGGGAAGGCCACCACGCGCTTGGGATCGAAGAAGGTGATCTGGCCCAGCCCGTCGCAGCTAGGGCAGGCGCCCATCGGGTTGTTGAACGAGAACAGCCGCGGCTCCAGCTCCTGCAGCGAGTACGAGCAGATCGGGCAGGCAAACTTGGAGCTGAACATATGCTCCTTGCCGCTGTCGAGTTCCAGCGCAAGCGCGCGGCCATCGGCCAGGCGCAACGCGGTCTCGAACGATTCGGCCAGGCGCTGCTTGATGTCGGCGCGCACCTTGACGCGGTCCACCACCACTTCAATGGTGTGCTTCTCGGTCTTCTTCAGTTTCGGCAGCGCATCGACCTCATAGACCTTGGCCTCGGCCTCGTGCGCGGTGCCGCCGCCCGAGCGGATGCGAAAGCGCACGAAGCCCTGCGCCTGCATGCTGTCGAACAGGTCCGAGTGCTCGCCCTTGCGGTCGGCCACCACCGGCGCCAGGATCATCAGCTTGGTGTCCTCGGGCAGGGCCAGCGCGGCGTCCACCATCTGCGACACGCTCTGCGCTTGCAGCGGCAGGTTGTGGTCGGGGCAGTAGGGCGTGCCGGCGCGGGCGTACAGCAGGCGCAGGTAGTCGTGGATCTCGGTGACGGTGCCGACCGTCGAACGCGGGTTGTGGCTGGTGGCCTTCTGCTCGATCGAGATCGCCGGCGACAGGCCTTCGATCAGGTCCACGTCCGGCTTTTCCATCAGCTGCAGGAACTGGCGGGCATAGGCGGACAGAGACTCCACGTAGCGGCGCTGGCCCTCGGCATAGAGCGTGTCGAAGGCAAGCGAGGACTTGCCCGAGCCCGACAGGCCGGTGATCACGATCAGCCGGTTGCGCGGCAGGTCGAGATTGATGTTCTTCAGGTTGTGGGTACGCGCCCCACGGATCTTGATTTCTTCCATATGCCGAAAAGTCGTCGCCAGACAGGCCGCCCTGCCGGGGTTGGCAAGGCTGTCTGAAGGAATCGCAAAACCCAGAAACAAGTACCGTATTTGGCACTTCCGACCGCTGGCGACGGCCGGAATGCGCGCCCGGGCACACGCCCGGGGGCCAGCTGGCATGGCCAGGTGACCCGGGAAGCGCGAAGGAGCAAACCTGTTAATATACCCAACTTCGGTTTCCGGGGTGGCCCGCGCCATGCAGGCGCCCGGCGAAGCCGCCGCCGGCCCCGGGTTCCGGGCGGCAACTTCCCCCCGCGATCCCGATCGAAACTGCCGTTGCGATGCACCGGCAGCCAGCCTGACAGATTCCACGATCCCACGATCGCAATGCCGTCGATCCAGTCTTCTTCCCCGGGTGCGGGTGCCGCTGACGCATCCCAGGCCCCCGCCCGCGAACGCATGACCCGCGCCGAGCTGCGCGCCGCCGTGTCGCTGGCCAGCATCTTCGCGCTGCGCATGCTGGGCCTGTTCCTGATCCTGCCCGTCTTTGCCGAATACGCGCACAGCCTGCCCGACGGGCACGACGCCCAGCGCGTGGGCCTGGCCATGGGCATCTATGGCCTGATGCAGGCATTCCTGCACATCCCGCTGGGCTGGCTGTCCGACCGCATCGGGCGCAAGCCGGTGATGGTGGCCGGGCTGCTGCTGTTCATCGCCGGCGGGCTGGTGGCCGCCTTTTCCGACACGCTCAGCGGCATCATCGCCGGCCGCGCGCTGCAGGGCACGGGCGCGATCTCCGCGGCCATCACTGCCTGCATCGCCGACCTGACGCGCGAACGGCATCGCACCAAGGCGATGGCGATGGTGGGCGGCAGCATCGGCCTGACCTTCGCGCTGTCGCTGGTGATTGCCTCGCCGCTGCTGCACAGCATCGGCATGTCCGGCATCTTCGGGCTGATGTCGGTGCTGGGGCTGGTGGCCATCGGCGTGACGCTGTTCCTGGTGCCGACCCCGCCGCCGCCGCATCCGGTGCGCCTGCCGTTCCGCAAGGTGCTGCTCAACGCCGACCTGGCGCGCCTGAACGTCGGCGTGCTGGCGCTGCACGCTTCCCAGGTGGCCATGTTCATGGTGGTGCCCGCCATGCTGGCCGATGCCGGCATGCCGCTGGACCAGCACTGGAAGGTCTACCTGCCGGTGGTGCTGGTGTCCTTCGTGCTGATGCTGGGCCCGATGATGGCGGCCGAGCGCTACGGCCGCGTGCGCCCGGTGCTGCTGGGCGCGGTCGCGCTGATGACCGCGGTGCAGCTGCTGTTTGCCGCCGTGCACGGGCTGTGGGCCATCGTCGGCGTGCTGCTGCTCTTCTTTGTCGCGTTCAACGTGCTGGAGGCGATGCAGCCTTCGCTGGTGTCGCGCTACGCCGCGGCCGCGCGCGGGGCGGCTCTGGGCGTCTACAACACCACGCAGGCGCTGGGCCTGTTCCTGGGCGGCGCGGCCGGTGGCTGGCTGCTCAAGCACGAGGGGCGCAGCGCCGTGTTCGTCGGTTGCGCGGTGGTGCTGTTGCTCTGGCTTATAATCGCCTGGAGCATGAAGGCGCCGCCGGCGCGCGGGCAGGAAGCTGCACCGGCAACGCCGGCCTGATCCGCATCACATCGTAAAGAATCCGGCCTGGAAAAGGCCTAGCATGATCGCGCCACCCGACGTCTGGCCGGGGGCGCGATGTTCGTTTACGTCGCCGCAGTATCGCGTCACACTACATCCGCTTTACCGTCATCGTATTGCCACGCTTTTCAACACGGCGCGTGGCTTTTGGAGAACATTTCATGGCATCGGTCAACAAAGTCATTCTCGTCGGCAACCTCGGCGCAGACCCGGAAACCCGCTACCTGCCCAGCGGCGACGCCGTGACCAATATCCGCCTGGCGACCACCGATCGCTACAAGGACAAGCAGAGCGGCGAGATGAAGGAGGCCACCGAATGGCACCGCGTCTCGTTCTTCGGCAAGATCGCCGAAATCGCCGGCCAGTACCTGCGCAAGGGATCGTCGGTCTATATCGAAGGCCGCATCCGCACCCGCAAGTGGCAGGACCAGTCGGGCCAGGACAAGTACTCCACTGAAATCGTTGCCGACCAGATGCAGATGCTGGGCTCGCGCCAGAGTGGTGGCGGCGGTGGCGGTGACGAAGGCGGCTACGGTGGCGGCGCAGGCGGCGGTGGTGGCTACAGCCGCGAAGCTTCGGGCGGCGGCTACGGCGGTGGCCGCGGCGGCCAGGGCGGCGGCCAGGGCGGCGGCCAGAGCGGTGGCGCTGCGCGCCGGCCGCAGCAGCCCGCCTCGAATGGTTTCGAGGATATGGACGACGATATCCCGTTCTGAGCACGGACTCGCTTCAAGCATCACCCCCGAAAGCCCGCATAAGCGGGCTTTTTTTGTGTCCGCATTTTCCGCGCAAACCGCATTTCCTCATGCGCACACATTCGTATGCGGATGTGCGGCCACATCCTATATTTTGCATTCTTAATTTGTATGCAAACGGAGGGTGGTGCGTGAAGGTGGGGAACACAAGGCGCAGTCACGCCATGGCGCTTGCCGGCGTGCTGGCGGGGGCGAGCTGCGGCGTTACGCAGCAGGCGCAGGCGCAATCAGTATCGACTTCCATATCGGTCTACGGCCTGATCGACACCATGGTCCGCTACTCGGACAACAACCGCGGGGACGAGCGCCTGGCTGAACTGAGCGAGGGCTACTTCAGCGGTTCGCGCTGGGGCGTGCGCGGCAATGAGGCGCTGGGTGCGGGATGGTCGGCGCTGTTCAACCTGGAAAGCGGCTTCGACCTGGCCTCGGGTACTTCGCTGCAAGGCACCGCGGCGTCGAACTACGGACAGGTTGGCACGCAGGGTACAGGCCGGCTGTTCGGCCGGCAGTCTTACCTGGGGATCGAGCACCAGGCGTGGGGGAAGCTGACGTTCGGACGCCAGTTCACCACGGCCTATGACGCGACCTTCCGCTTCCAGCCCTATGGCCATCCCAATCCCGATGCGGTGGCCATTCTTAACGGCTATACCGGTCCGCGGCAAGACAACATGGTGAAGTACGCGGGCAGGTGGGGCGCGTTCTCGGCGGCGGCGCACTATACCTTCGGCGAAGTGCCGGGCGATGCGGCGGCCAGCAGCAGCCGGGGGCTGGCGCTGGCCTGGACCACGGCACGGATCGACATTGGTGCCCTGTTCCAGAGCACCAATGCGCTGGCCACCGAAGAGAAGCGCACGATCTGGGGCATCGGCGGCAGCAGCCAGCTGGGGCGCGTCAAGCTGGCGCTCGGCTACCTGGACAACCGCTACCACCTGAGCCCGACCCGCAACCATGTGCTGACCGGCGGCGCCACGGTGCAGGCAACGCCCGCGCTGGCGGTGTCGCTGGCGGCCGGCTATGACCGGCAGAGCGCCGCCAGCGGCCACCGGCTGATGCTGACCAGCGTGGCGGAGTACAGCTTGTCCAGACGCACCAGCGTCTATGCGGAAGCCGATTTCAACCGCATCAGCGGCAGCTATGCGCTGCCCGCCTTCATGGGCGTGCGTGGCAACAAGTTCGGCGGCGGCGTCGGCCTGCGCCATCGCCTGTAAAGCCGGAGGGCCACCGTGATTTCGAGAAGACAGTTCCTTGCCGCGGCGCTGGCCGCGCCGGCATTGCCGGGGATGCCGGCGCGCGCGGACAGCGGCGCCGCGGCATGGCCGCGCCATCCGGTGCGGCTGGTGGTGACTTTCCCGCCGGGCGGGTCCAGCGACATCGTGGCGCGGCTGCTGGCACCGGTGCTGCAGGAAAAGCTGGGGCAGCCATTCGTGACCGACAACCGGCCGGGGGCGGGATCGACGATTGGCGCGGCTGCGGTCGCCGCGGCGCCCAATGACGGCTACACGCTGCTGATGTCGAACTCGGCGGCGCTGAGCATCTCGCCGTTCCTGCTCAGGCGGCCCGCCTACGACCCGGTACGCAGCTTCACGCACGTGCATTACATCGGCGCGGTGCCGACCGTCTTTGCCGTGCATCCGTCGGTGCCGGCGCGCAACCTCGCGGAGCTGGCGGCGTGGATCCGCGCGCAGCGCGAGCCGGTGCCGTTCGGCAGCGGCGGGGCGGCGTCGGTGGCGCATATCGTCGGCGAGCTGTTTGGCCAGCAGGCGGGGTTGCGGCTGACCCATGTGCCATACAAGGGCGCGGGTCCGATGCGCGCCGACCTGCTCGGCGGACAGATCCCGTTTGCGGTGGATGCCCTGCCGCAGAACCTGCCGTTGCTGCAGTCCGGCGCCTTGCGCCTGCTGGCGGTGACCTCGGCGCAACGCGTGCCGCAGGCGCCCCGGCTGCCCACCGTGGCGCAAGCCGGCTATCCCGGCCTGGTGGCCGAAAACTTCGTCGGCGTCTCCGCGCCGGCCAACCTGCCTGAGGACATCGTGCAACGCTTGCATCAACAACTGCAGGTCATCCTGCAACAACCGGCCCTGCGCGGCCGCCTGGAAGCCCAGGGCTTTGTGCTGGCCGAGCGCCGGCCCGATGAGTTTGCCGCCTACGTACGCCAGCAGGCGCAGGCCTGGGGTCCTGTGGTCGTGGCAACCGGGGCGACGCTGTCATGAGCGCGCGCATCCAGGTAGTGCTGTTCGGGCCCGAAGGACGCGGCAGCTTCAATGAAGCCGGGCATGCCGGCGCCATGCGCGCACGCAATGCCGGCCACGACGTGGCGGTGACGTGGATTGCCGATCCGGATCCGCAGGCGCGCGCAGCAGCGCTGCTGGCGCTGTGCCAGACCGGCACGGACCTGATCGTTGCGCATGGCGGACAGGGGGACTATCCCGTTTCTGTTGCCGCGGCTCGCCATCCCGCCCGGCGCTTCGTGGTCACGCAGGGCAGCGTGCTGTGCGCCAACACCGCGAGCTATGAGGTGCTGCAGGAACAGTCCGCCTTCCTTGCCGGCGTGCTGGCGGCGACGGATTCGCGCACCGGCGTGGTCGCCCATTTGTCGGGCGAAAAGGTGCGCCCCGGGCTGAAGGGGCGCGCGGCGTTTCTCCATGGCGTGCGCAGCGTAGTGCCTGGCCTGCCGGCACTCACGACCTTCTGCGGCAACCAGCACGATCCGGCGTTGGCCGGCGACGCGGTTGCCGCGCAGGCCCGCGCCGGCGCAGATATCGTCTTTGCGATGATCGACGGCGGCCGCGACGGTGCCATCGCCGCCTGCCGTGCCGCGGGCATCCGCCAGATCGGCAACGTGGTCGACTGGACCAGCAGGCATCCCGATGTCTTCCTGGCTTCCGCGGTGGCCGACAGCGGCTTGTGCGTCGAGCAGGCGATCGGGGATTTCGAACGGGACCAAATTGCGTGGGGAACCACCCGCAGCTTCGGGCTGGAAGCGCCGGCGGCCGTCCGCCTTGCCCTGGGCCGCGATGTCAGCCAGGCCGCGCGCGCGGCGCTCGACCACTGGAGCCAGCGGTTGCTCGATGGCGGCGTGTCCGTGGCGCAGAGCTATGACGGGCCGGAGTTTGCGGTGGTGGGCACGCCCACGGTTGCTTAGCCGCGCCGGACGGGAGGCACGGCAGCATCATGCCAGCACCGGCAAGCCGGCCTCCCGTTCCCACTCCACGCAATTCCTGCCCTTGTTCTTGGCCGCATACAGCACGTTATCCGCGCGCATCAGCAGGGCTTCCAGGTCTTCGCCGGGCCGCAGCGTGGCCACGCCAAAGCTGGCGGTCACCGTGTGCATGCCCGGCAGGACGTCCATTTCCGTGCTCTCCAGCGTCTGGCGCAAGCGTTCGGCCAGGTGCAAGGCTGCATCGGGCGGGGTATCGGGCAACAGCACGACGAACTCCTCGCCGCCCAGGCGCGCGGCGATATCGCGCCGCCGGATGCCGGCGGCGATGATCCGGCCGATTTGCGCCAGCACCGCGTCGCCGGCGCTGTGGCCGTAGTTGTCGTTGATGAACTTGAAGAAATCGAGATCGCACAGCAGCACGCTCAGCGGCTTGCCCTGAGGTGGCGGGATTTCCCGCGCGGCCAGCGCCTCCAGGCTGCGGCGCGTGTGCAGCTGCGTCAGCGGATCGGTGTCGCGTTCATGCCGCAGGCCGTCGATCACGTCCAGCGTGGTCGCCGCCAGCAGCGCCAGCGCCAGCGTGAGCAGCAGCAATGCCATGGTGACCTGCAGCCACAGCCAGTAGGCCGAGCGGGTGAGGGCGGCAGCGTCCTGTCCGATGACCGGAGCAATGGTCAGCACCGTGCGCGGCAGGAAATGGAGGGCAAACAGCAGGAAGACCCAGAACAGCACCTGGTCCGCGGTGCTGCCTGTGCGCAGGCGGGCCAGCGGCGCGATGCCCAGCAGCAGGATCAGCGCGATGCCGACATTCAGGATGCAGATGCGGGCGACCAGCTGGGGTTGCATGAAATCAAACCAGGCAAGCGCAGCAAACAGGGCCAGCGGCAGCGACACCAGCGCGCAGGTATCGACGCGCGCGCCGATGCGCGCCAGCATGCCACGCAGCATCAGCACGGCGCTGCCCAGGTAGAGCGCACCGGTGACGGTGGCGTTGCCGCCGCCGTTGCGCGGCTGCCAGATGATCTGCAAGGTGATGGCAACCGCGTACAGCAAATAGCAGGCACCTAGCTCCAGCAGGTAGTGCCGCGTGCGCTCATGGTTCCAGGCCAGCAGGAAGCAGAGCGAAAGCAGGATGGCCATGGCGGGATTGACCAGGGCCAGGAATTGACCAGTATCGTGCAACACGGAGAGTCCCCAGTTTTTATGGTTCTCTGGCAGGGACGGGTGCCCGCGTGCGAAGCGCCGTGAACAGGGCGTAAGCCAGGGAACATCGAGGGCGGTACGCGCCCGCGGCGCGGGTCGCGGGGCCGCGGCCCGCTGACAGCTGAGTGGCGGCCGCCCGTAACAAATTGTTTCTGTCAGGACCCATTCTAGTCACGGGTGGCGTCGGCGGCTCCCCCCCAATGGGTGCCAACCGGCAAACAATTGTGAACAATCTGTCAGGGCGCGAATGCCCCGTCGGTCAAATCGAGCGCCAGCGCATGGACGGCGGATGCCGCAGTTGTCCGCATTTGTGACTAATCTGGTAGATGCTGTCCGGATCCTCCGGCAGTTCGGTTTTCCCGTACGCAAGGAGATCACGATGAAGACCAAGAAAGCGATGCCGGCACTGTTGCTGGCGGCAAGCGTGCTGGCGGCGCCGTTTGCGATGGCGCAGGGTGGTGCCAAGTCCAAGCCGATGGCAGATCCCATGGCCGCCTCCGCGCCGGCGGCGCAGAACTCGCCTTATATGCAGGTGCAGCAGTGGAAGAAGGGTGACCGGCTGCCCACCGAGTTCAGGGACCGCCAGTATGTGATCGACGACTACAAGCAATACGACCTGCCCGCGCCGCGCAAGGGCACGCGCTGGGTCGGGATTGGCGCGGAATATTACCTGGTGGCGCCCAACGGTGTGGTCCAGCAGGTTGGATCGGGGTCCTGACCCGGCCTGCTGCGGCGACGACCGCGGGAAAAATAAACAAAGCCGCCACGCCTGGGCGCGTGGCGGCTCTTCTTTGCGATCGGTCTCAGATACCCAGGATCTTTTTCGCTTCGAGCAGCGATTTCATCGATTCGTCATGCTTGCCGGCCTTGTGATAGGCCTCGCCGTCGGCGCGCAGCTTGGCAACCTTGGCGGAATTTTCCGGCGACAGCGCCGGCTTGGTCGACAGTTTGGCGTCGATGGCCTTCATCTCGTTGGGGCAGTTATGGGCCAGCGCCAGGCCGGGGGCGCTGGCCAGCAGCAGTGCCGTAAGGACTAGGACAGATTTGCGCACGATGGCCTCCGTGAGGACGCTGTTGGGATTTCCAGCATAGTCCATCGCCGCGCCATGCTGCGCCTGGCCGTTTGCCGGTGCCGCGCATATTCCCCCACGAAGGGGTAAATGGCGATTATTCGTTTCTCCTTTGAACAGCCCGGAGCCACGCTATCCCATCCGCAACTCAACCGTTCGGGCGAGATATTGCCGGTATTTTCTGGTCGCACCGGCGCGCACGGATGCGGTCGTGTGGTGCTTGAATTCGCCCGCTCTGAATCGGGCCAGGTGCCCGCCGTGTTACCGCCAGGCGCGGCAATCCGGGTATTTTCATAATTATTATCCCGAGTCATCCGGGATTTCAAACGGGCGTTGACGCTATTAGGACGGGGCAGTTTTTCGCCGCTCCGGAAACGCGCTTCATTAATGAAACAGCCCGTGCAAATGCACGATTTATCGGAATCACCGCGATCTCTAGATTGAACTCACCCGGCACAGATCCGGGCATGCCATTCATGAGAAACCGGGGGGCTTCCATCGTGCAACGCATTGACCTGAAACTCGCGGCGATCCCGCTCGCCTGCCTCGCCATCCTGCTCGCAGGATGCGGTGGCGGTGGCGGCGATTCCGCGCCAGCCAGCGCCGCTCCATCCGCCAGCGCGGCCGGCCCGGCCGGCGCGAACGGCAAGACCATCCTGTCCGGCGCCAATGCGCCCGCGGCGGACGTTGGCACGGACGGCGACTTCTACCTCAATGCCTTGACCTCGACGCTCTACGGACCCAAGGCTGACGGGGCCTGGCCTGCCGGCGTGTCGCTGGTCGGCCCGCAAGGCGTGGCCGGGGCGCCCGGCGCCGTGCTGCTGCACGGCGCGGCAGATCCCACCGCTGCCGATGGCAGCGAAGGCAGCTTCTACCTCAATACGGCCACCAATACGCTGTTCGGCCCGAAGACGGCCGAGGGCTGGCCGGCCGGGGTCTCCGTGGTTGGCCTGACTGGCCCGGTCGGGGCGCAAGGTCCGCAGGGCGAGAAGGGCGAAAAGGGCGACACCGGCCCCCAGGGCCAGCAAGGAGAGACAGGCGCCGGCGCGACGATCTATACCGCCAACTTCGCTGTGTACGACTCGCCGGATGGCAATGGCACCTATGTCATGACCGGCACCGCGCTGGACCGGCAAAGCAACGATCCGAATTTCGGCGCGGTGATGCCGGTGGGCTGCAGCGGCGGCCTGACCCTGAACGCGAGCCTGGCGGGCCCGGTGCCCGATGACGAGGTCAAGTACACCCTGGCGGCATACCGTGTCGCCAGCGGCGCGGCGCTGGAAACGATCGCCCCGCTTGCCATCACCGATGCGTCCGCCTGTTCGCTCGGCGCCACCGTGCGGACCTGCTCGGCGCCGGCCACGACGGCGGTGGCGGCCAACGACATTGTCCAGGTGCAGGTCAGTGGCAACCGCAACTTCAAATGGGGCGGCGGGCTGTACGTCAACCTCTCCTGCAAGAGCAGCAGCTGATCCATGCGGCGGCCACCCGGCCGCCACCGACCCTCTGCCAGGGCTACGAGCACGGCCGCGCGCCCGCCGCGCCCGCTCCCTGGTTTTCCTGCACGCCTTCCAGTGATATTTTGGAGGGCGGCTTTTTTTTTCCGCGCTGTTCCCGATCGTCCCGGACACCGACCAGGCCTGCCGCTGCGCATGGAAACTTCCGCCGAACACTATTCGCTGGCCCTGCTGTGCGCCGCCGTCCTGACCGTGACCGTGGTCGGCATCCACTACGAGGCACTGCGGCTGCTGTCAGCGATACACCCCCGGCGCTGGAGCGGGCGCATGAACATCGGCGTGCTGATCGTCTGCATCATCGTGGTCCATTGCCTGGAAGCGCTGGTGTTCGCGCTGGGTTTCTGGTTCGCCGACCAGGTGCTGGGCCTGGGCGGACTGACCGCGATGGGCGTTGCCGGCGTGTCCGGCGTCCACACGCAGCCAGGCGCGCTGGTCTACGCCTACTTTGCGCTGGAGACCTTCACCACGCAGAGCCTGGGCGACATCGTCCCGGTGGGCGCCAGCCGCCTGATCGCCAGCATCGAGCCGCTGGTCGGCCTGATCCTGATCGGCTGGTCCACCTCGTTCACCTATGTCATGATGCGCCGCGACTGGGAGCTCGAGCGGGACGAAGGAGGCGGGCGTCGCGCGCCCTAGCGGAATCTCCGCGCCACAGCTTGCTGTTGGCCGTATTGTCCTGTGGCCCAACCACGGGCCGCTCCCGCCGCCGGTCCGGCAACCGATACGGCTGCTGCCGCCGATGCGCCCGACATGACCATCTGGGACGGTCCGCCCGGACCCGGCGAGCACGCGCTGACCGTGCATGTCTGGACCCCGGTCGGGTCCGCCCGCGGCGAAGCGCGCCGCCAGCCGCTGGTCGACCGCTATATCGCCGCGGTGGACCGCGACGGCGTGATCTCCACCGGCCATGCAGCGCTGGAATCGCCCGAGGGCATCTATATCAGCCTGTACCCGGGCAGGCGCAGGTGGCATCGACGCCGCAAATGCCGGAAATGCCGGTAGTGTCAGACAGGCCGCGAACGATTAAGCTGGCAGCCTTTGCATAATTTCATCGAGCCACAGGAGAGAAGTCATGCCGAGCCAGCGAACCCTGACCCGCATTGCCGCCATCGCCGCCCTGGCGATGGCCTGCAGCGCGCATGCGCAGAGGCCGGACGGGGACAGCGCTGCCGCCGCCGCCATCAACGAAGCGGTGCAGCAGGGCACCACGCCCTACCGTCCCGACCCGGCCGCGACGCCGGGCAGCATCCAGTCGGACGAATGCCGCGCCCTGGCCGCGCAGATCGCCGAAGCACCCAAGCGCGAATACCGTGCCACCCAGCCGGCCATCGAGACCGCGCAGGGCCGCATGATTCCGGAACTGGAGCGTGACCGGCCGAAGAGGTCGCTGCAGCAGGCGTACCGGGAGAAGTGCACGCAGTAGTGATGAGTGACTGGGGGCCACCCTCACTCGCGCCCCGCCACCACATACGCCCCGGTCCGGTGCAGCTCGCCCTCGGCTTGTTCCAGCGCGCGGATCGCGCCCTTGCCCTTGCGCGCCAGCAGCTGCTCGACCAGGGCCTCGACCACGGCCACGCCGGCGGTGACTGACGGGAAGAACGACGGGCTTTCCACCGAGAACAGCAACGTGCAGTCCGCCGCCAGCGCGATCGGCGCGACCGTGCTGTCGGTCAGCGCGATCACCTTGCAGCCGCACTCGCGCGCGGCGGCGGCGACGCGGATGCTTTCCTGCGAGTAGGGGGCGAAGCTGACCACCAGCACCGCATCCTTGGGCGCCAGGCCGCGCAGCTCCATCTCCAGCGTGCCGGCATCGGCGCGGATCAGGTGCACCGTGCTGCGGAACAGCCGGTAGACATAGTGGAAGGTGAACGCGATCGGAAAGCACGAGCGGAAGCCCGCCACATGCACGCACGCCGCATGCGACAGCAGTTCCGCCGCTTGCTGCAGCGTCTTCTCGTTGTTGGCGGCGATCATGTCCAGGTTGTGGTGCTGCGCGTCCAGCATCTCGCCCAGCATGCGGCTGGAGCTGCTTTCACGCACCACCTTGCGCGCGCGGCGCGCGTACGGCTGGCTGCCGCCGCGCAGCGCATCGACGAACAGTTCACGCAGCCCCTGCCAGCCCTCGAAGCCGAGATGCTGCGACAGCCGCACCAAGGTGGCAGGCTGCACCCCGGCACTGGCCGCGATCTTGCGCATCGACAGCACCGGCACGTCCTGCGGATGGTCGAGCAGGTAGCGCGCGCCGCCCTGGAACTGCGTGCTGAGCGTGGGGAAGTTGCTGCGCAGCAGCGCCAGCAGGGCGTCCAGATCCTGCGGCGGCGCTTGCGGCGATGGGGTAGGGCTGTCGGGCGGCATGGGCATTCCGGATTCGGTGTTTGTAACGATTGTTGCACAGGTGCGCCCGGGCGCGCATCGGGCCGGTCGAACAGGGCGGGTCAGGGTTCCCCCTCACTGACGGTTAACGTCTGCATATGCCTTGGCTGTATGTCCTGAGCAGGTCTCGTAACACCACTGTCTGTTCGCTACAACGCCGGTCGGCCGGCATCATATTTTCCTTACCCGCTTAGCAGATCGTGACTTACACTCCGCGCCATAACCTCCGGAATTGGTCATCCGGAACATAATTGGTATCGGAGCGCGGCATGGGACATAGAAGCCCGGCAGTGCGACACGGCGGGAGGGTCAACCCGTCGTTTCGGGTCATTGGGGAAGTTGGGGCAACCGGCAATCCGTGCCGGGGCTGGCGCCTGCGCGGCGCCAGGGCAGCGCATGGCTTCACGCTGATCGAGGTGATGATCACCGTGGCGGTCATTGCCATTCTTGCCGCCGTCGCCATTCCAAATTACAGCCGTCACGTCGTGCGCTCGCACCGGGCCGCGATCGAGTCCTTCATGCTGGAGGTCGCGAGCGCCCAGGAGCGCTACCTGGTCGACAACCGCGCCTATGCCGCCAATCTGGGCGCGCTGGGCATGTCGGTGCCGGCCGCGCAGGCAACGCGCTACGGCGTCGCCGTGACGCCGAACGCGGCGCTGCCGCCCGGCTACAGCATCGTGGCCACGCCCAAGGGCAGCCAGCTCGCCGGCGACGCCGACTGCGGCTCGCTGACGCTGACCAGTGCCGGCGCGAAATCGGCGTCTGGTTCAGGCACCGACTGCTGGAACTGACCATGCGGCGCGCCACGTTCCCGCCGTCTTCGCCCGGCCGGCCCACCCGCCGCGGCTTCACCCTGGTCGAACTGCTGTGCGCCATGTCGGTGCTGGCGATCCTCGCGGTCGCGGCGGCGCCGTCGTTCTCTTCACTGATCGCCAACCAGCGCGTGCGCGGCGCCTCACATGACCTGACCTCGGCACTGCTGCTGGCGCGCAGCGAGGCAGTCAAGCGCAATGCCACGGTCACGCTGGCAGCCACCGGCGCCGCATGGACTGCCGGTTGGGCAGTCACCGCAGGCGCCGAGACGGTGCGCAGCTTCGGGCCCTACGGCGGCCTGACCATCACGCCCAGCGCTGCCGGGGCCCTTGCGCTTGGCAACGACGGCCGCCTCACGGGCGCGGCCATGACTTTCGAAGTGGCGCCCAACGGCGATACGGCAGCGGCGTCGCGCGTCTGCGTGCAGGTCAGCGAGACAGGCCGCGTCGCTTCCGACACGGGAGCCTGCTCATGAAGCAAAGAATTCCGCGGCTGCGGCCGAGCATGCCTGTCCGCCGCACGCAGCGCGGCTTCCTGCTGATCGAGGTGCTGGTGGCGGCGGTGATCCTGCTGGTCGCGCTGCTCGGCACCGCCGGGCTGGTGGCGCGCTCGGGCCAGACCGAGATGGAGTCCTACCAGCGCGTGCAGGCGCTGGCGCTGCTGCAGGACATGGTTGCGCGCCTCAACGCCAACCGCCAGGTGGCATCGTGCTATGCCAACGGCGCGACCGGCATGCAGCTGGGCAGCGCGGCGGCGCCGCCGGCGGCGTGCACGCAGGGCACCGCCGCGCAGAAGGCTACCGCCGATGCGGACCTGCAGGCCTGGAACACCGCGCTGCTGGGTAGTGCCGAGATGCGCCTGGGGGCCAGCGCCGCTGATGCCGCCCAGGCCGTCGGCGCCATGATCGGCGCGCGCGGCTGCATCGAGACCGTCGACGCCGTCAACAATATCTACCGCATCACCGTGGCCTGGCAGGGCCTGGCCACCACCGGCGCGCCCGCGCTGGGCTGCGGCAAG
Organism: Cupriavidus sp. GA3-3; assembly: GCF_000389805.1. Classification (NCBI taxonomy): domain Bacteria; kingdom Pseudomonadati; phylum Pseudomonadota; class Betaproteobacteria; order Burkholderiales; family Burkholderiaceae; genus Cupriavidus; species Cupriavidus sp. GA3-3. The sequence continues at coordinate 126,686 of NZ_KB944502.1, read as the reverse complement.
GGCCAGTACGGCAACGATGCCTATCGCCGCGCGGTCAGCACGCAGATCCGCATCGGCACCCTGGGAACCGTGTCATGAGCCCCCTGCGCCTGTCCGCGCGCCGCCTGCGCCGCCAGCGCGGCATCTCGCTGGTCGAGCTGATGATCGGCATCACCATCGGCCTGGTGCTGCTGACCGCGCTGGCGAGCCTGTACCTTGCCAACAGCCTGTCGCGCACCGAATTCACCAAGTCTGCCGAGCAGGTCGAGAACGGCCGCTACGCGCTGGAGCAGATCCGGCGCGAAGTGGAGCTGGCGGGGTTCTTCGGCGTCGGCAACATTGCACGCAGCACCAAGGCCGCGGATCCGGCGCTGTGCGCGACGGATGCAGCCGCCCTTGGCTTCTCGCCTGCTGCCGAAACCGTGCCGGTGGCGCTGACCGGCTATGCGCCGGGCGTGGCGGCACCATGCCTGCCGGACCTGGCGCCGACTTCCGAGGTGCTGGTGATTCGGCGCGTGTCGACCACGGCGGTTGCCGCCCCGGCACCGGGCGTGCCCTACCTGCAGGTATCGGCCTGTTCGCAGGACACGCAGACCTTTGTCTTCGATGCCAGCGGCGCGGCGGCCTTCGGGCTGCGCACCAAGGCCTGCGATCCGGCCCAGCCGGCTGAACTGCGCCGCGCCATGGTGCGCATCTTCTACCTGGCCGGCTGCGACCGCTGCAGCAACGGCGGCGACGGCATCCCCACGCTGAAGATGGCCGAACTGGTCAACGGTGCGTTCCAGTCGCGCTCGGTCGCGCAGGGGGTGCAAGACATGCATGTGCTGTACGGTGTCGACCAGGACAGCAACGGCTCGGCCGACTGCTACGTGTCCGATCCCCGCGCGAACAACAGCGCCGTCTGCACCGCCGTTCCCGGCTATGACTGGGGCGTGGTGCTCAACAACCTGGCCAATGTCACCACGGTGCGCGTGCACCTGCTGGCGCGCACGCTGAAGCCCTCGGGCGGGCATTCAGACAACCGCACCTATGACCTCGGCCGCGCGGCGGCCGCAGGCCCGTTCAATGACGGCTACAAGCGCCACGTCTACGCCCAGGTGGCGCGGCTGGTCAATGTGGCCGGGCTGCGCGAGCAATAACGCCATACCGATTCAACACAGCGAAGAGCGAGCAATGATGAAGTCAACGGGCAGGCCGCTGCGCCGCAGGCAATCCGGGGTCACGCTGGTGGTGACGCTGGTGTTCATGGTGCTGTTCCTGCTGGTCGCCGTGGCCATGGTCAATTCGGGGCTGGTCAACGTCAAGGTGGCGGGCAACCAGCAGCACAGCGCCGAAGCACGCGACGTGGCGCAGCAGGCGATCGAGCAGGTGATCAGCGACGACTTCACCAAGGCGCCGGTTGCGGTGGATGTGCCGGTGGACGTGACGGGTGACGGCAAGGCGGATTACATCGCGCAGGTGGCGGCACCGACCTGCGTGACCAGCAAGCCAGTGGCCAAGGTGATCGATCCGGAAAAGCACCCGGAGGATGCCGAATGCACGCTGGGCAGCAGCACCGGCAATGGCAACCTGGTCATGGGCGCAAGCGGTGTCAGTGCGATCAGTTCGCTTTGCAACGATACGCAGTGGGATGTAGCAGCCACCGTCAATGACGTCAATACAACCGGCGCCGTCGCGACGGTGCACCAGGGCGTTGCGGTGCGCACGCTGTATGGCTCCACTTGCCCCTGAAGTCTCGGGCCAGATCCGGATCTTGAAAGGAAGAACCAGCATGTCCATGCCCGCTCGCCGGCTTCGCGCTTCCGCTGCCTGTGCCACAGCCCTGCTCGGGCTGGCTGCCGCGCCCGCGGCGATAGCCGAAGACATCGACCTGTTCACCGGCCTGCAGGCCAACTCCGGGTCGCGTCCCAACGTGCTGCTGATACTCGACAACGCATCGGCGTGGAATGCCAATGCCCAGGTCGATTGCGAAACGCAGAACGTGGTGAGCGCCAACAACGATAACAACAACGTCGGCGCAGAGCAGTGCGCACTGTACAAGGCGGTGTCGGACCTGATCAATGATGACAAGACGAACGGCAAGATCAACCTTGGCGTGATGATGTTCGGGCAGGGCACCAATACGGGTGGCCAGTTCCGCTTCCCGAAGGTGACGCCGCCCACCGCGCCGTCCGGGCTGGTGCTGATGGAGAAAGGTGCGGGCGGACAGGACATGCTCGACTACATCAAGACCATCGACCGTACCAAGGACAGTGCCAACAACTCGCAGGTCGGCGGCGCCATGCAGGAGGCATGGGCCTTCTTCTCCGGCAAGACGGGATTGTCCGGCACCACATACAAGTCGCCGATCACCAACCCGTGCCAGAAGAACTTCATCATCTACATTGCCAACGCGCTCAACAACGGCAAGCCGCAGGACTCCGGCCAGGATGCCTACAACAAGCTCAAGGAGGCGGGCGCCACCACCGCGCAGCTCACTCCGATCCCGCTGCCCAGGGGCAACAACATCGACAACTGGGGCGATGAGTGGGCGCGCTTCCTGAACGACCTGGACCTGAACGCCGCCAACAACGCGGGCTCGACCACGGCGACGCGCCAGAACATCATTACCTACACCATCGGCGTCACTGACGGCAGCCAGCAAAGCCAGGACTACCTGCAGTTCGTCACCAGCATGGCCCAGAAGGGCGGGGGCGGCAACTTTACAGTCCGGGCCGGAGATGACGACGCGCTTTCGAAGGCGCTGAAGGACATCTTCAACGAGATGCAGGCGGTCAACAACGTATTTGCCTCGGTCAGCCTGCCGGTCAGCGTGAACGGGCAGGGTTCGTACCTGAACCAGGTCTATATCGGCATGTTCCGCCCGGACGGTAAGGCCCGTCCGCGCTGGGTGGGCAACCTCAAACAGTACAAGCTGGGCTATGACAGCAACGGCAATCTGGTGATGCTCGACGCCGGGGTGCAAGGCGCGATCGACCAGCCCCCGAAGAATGCGGTTAGCAACGCGGGGACCGGGTTTATATCGCCCAATGCCCGCAGCTACTGGACCGAGGATCCGCCGAAGGCGGTGGGCAGCTCCAGTATCGTGACGGACTGGCCCTCGGACGGGTTCTGGAAGAATGCCTCGTCGCTGCTGCGCAATGCCAAGGATTCACCCGACGGCGAGGTCGTCGAGAAGGGCGGCGCAGGAGAAATGCTGCGCGCAGACTACCTGACCAGTCAGGCCGGGCGCCGGCTGCTGACCTGCGCCGACGCGAAATGCAGCAAGGGGACCGCGCTGGCGAATTTCGATACCGCCAACAAGGCCCTCACCGAGGGCAACGGTCCGTCGCTGCTGAAGACCACTGCCGCGGATGTGGCCAATATGATCAGCTGGGTGCGCGGCAAGGACGTCTTCGCCACGCTGACCGGCACCGACCCCAAGAAAGAGGCGGAGCCCGGCCCCGGCGGCAACGTCACGGTGCGCGGCTCGATCCACGGCGACGTGCTGCATTCGCGCCCGGTGGTGGTCGACTACGGCGGCACCACTGGCGTAGTGGTTTTCTACGGTGCCAATGACGGTGTGTTCCATGCCGTCAACGGTAACCGCACTGCAGCCATTTCCACCACCGCGGGCACGGTGCGCGCGGGCGGTGAACTGTGGGGCTTCATCGCTCCCGAGTTCTACGGCAAGCTGGCGCGGATCTATAGCAACGCTCCCGAGGTGCGGCTGACGGGCAGCCCCCAGGACACCGCCGAGGTCCAGTTTGTTCCACGCGACTATTTCTTCGACGGCACCACGACGGTCTACCAGGACCTGAGCACCCCGGCCACGCCCCAGGTAAAGATCTACCTGACAGCACGGCGCGGCGGTCGCCTGATTTATGCATTGGACGTCAAGGATCCGGCAAAGCCGGAGTACCTTTGGAGCAAGACCAACGCCGACATCCCTGAACTGGGGCAGACCTGGTCGCAGCCGCGGGTGATGCGCGTGCGCGGCTACCCGACGCCTGTGCTGATCATGGGTGCGGGCTACGACCCCGATGGCGAGGATACCGACCCAGCGCTCAATGGCATCGCCACGGCGACGAACAAGCAAGGCCGCGGCGTGATCGTGCTCGACGCCGGGACGGGCGACGTGGTCTGGGCAGCCCTGGCCAATTGCGCTGGCATCAGCACGGGCACCTGCGTCACCATCAACAGCCGCGCGATTCCTTCCGACGTTGCCGTGGTGGACCGCAATGGTGATGGCTATGCCGAAAAGGCTTATGTCGGCGACGTCGGCGGCAATGTCTGGCGTATCGACTTCGGATCGACGGATACGGATACTCCGTCGACGTGGACGGTCGGCAAGCTCGCGCAATTGGGCGGCGCAGTGGACACCAACGAGGCGCGCAAGTTTCTCTATCCGCCCGATGTCGTCGCGACCGGCAAGTACGACGCGGTGATGATCGCCTCGGGCGACCGCGAAAAGCCGCTGTACTCGCTGAGCCAGACCCCTGGCGCGGCGCAGAACGTGCAGAACCGCTTCTTCATGGTCAAAGACCCGAACGTCGATGGGAGGCTGCCTTCGACCTGGACGGCGGTCAAGGCGGCCGATCTTGTCGATGCGACCAACGTGGCCTACCGCGATTCGGCGGTGGCTAGCGGCTTCTACTTGTCGCTGGAATTCGGCGAGAAGGCGGTCAATGCGCCGCTGACCGTGGCGGGCTACACGTACTTCGGCACCAACACGCCTTCCAAGGTCGAGCCCGGAGCCTGCTACCCCGACCTGGGCGTTGCGCGGGGCTACGCGGTGTCATTCCTGAGCGGGCTTGGCATGAACAACGGGCCGCGGTTTGTCAGGTTCGACAACGGCGGGCTGCCGCCGTCGCCGGTGTTCGGCATGGTGTCGGTCACGCAGACCGACGGATCGACCCGGCTGGTCCCGGTGCTGATCGGGGGCGGCAAGGCTGGTGCCTCGGGCGGCGACGACAAGTCATCGCTGGGCGGCCAGGAGGTGAAGCCCGCCAGCACCGGCAAGCGCAAGCGCACCTACTGGCACACGCAGAGCGACAAGACCTAGCCAGCCGCCATCACCGCGGTGCTGCCGCCACAGCGCCGCCTTCCTCCTCCCACCACCCACCCCCCAACGCCTGCAGCAGCGCGGCCGAATCCGCCAGCCGGTCGGCGCGCGCCTGCGCCAGTTCCAGCGACGCCTGGCGCGACTGCCGTTCGGCATCCAGCACCGTCAGCTGGCTGACGCCGCCGAGCCGGTACTGCTCCGACACCACCGCCAGCGTATCGCGCGCCTGCCGCGCGCTGTCGGCGCGTTCGCGCAGCGCGGCGGCATCGGTTTCGAGTGCGCGCAGCGAATCGGCCACGTTCTGCAGGCCCTGCAGCACGGCTTGGCGATACGCGGCCAGCGACTGCTCATAAGCCGCCTCCGCCGCGCGTTTGCGTGCCTGCAGCTCGCCGCCGCGGAATACAGGCTGCACCAGCCCCGCGGCCAGGCTCCATACGTTCAGGCTGCTGAACAGGTCGCGCGCCGCGGTGGCCTGCGTGCCGCCGCTGGCGCTCAGCGTGATCTGCGGATAGAGGTTGGCGGTGGCCACGCCGATATTGGCCGAGGCCTGGTGCAGCAGGGCCTCGGCCGCGCGGATATCGGGACGGCGGCGTGCCAGCGTGGCCGGCAGGCTGACCGGCAGCGTGTCTGGCAGGTGCAGGTCGTCGAGGCGGAATTCGGGCAGCGTGGCCGAGGCCGGGGTCTGGCCCGTGTACACCGCGAGCTGGTGCCGCGTGGCATCGAGCTGGCGCTGCAGGGCCGGCACCAGGGCCTGGGCTTTCGCAAGCTCCGCGCGCTGGCGCTGCACGTCGACGCGCGCGACGCCGCCCGAGCGCAGGCGTTCCTCGGTGATGCCAAGCTGGCGCTGCTGGGCCGCCGCCACGGCGGCGGTATCGGCCAGTTGCGCGCGCAGGCCGGCTTCGCGGATGGCCGCGGTGGCCACGTTGGCGGCCAGCGCCAGGCGCGCGGCTTCCAGTTCATAGCGCTGGTAGTCCACCGCTGCCTGCAGTCCTTCCAGTTCGCGCCGCTGGCCGCCGAACAGGTCGAGCACGTACGACACCTGCACCGTGGCGCCGTAAAGCGTGAACGGGCCCGGGCTGGGGATCGCGGTGATGCCCAGGGACTGGAAGTCGACCTGCTGGCGCGTGGTGTTCAGTTTTGCGTCGACGGCGGGCCAGCGCGTCGCGCCGGTGCGCGCGGCCAGGTTCTCCTGCGCCTCGCGCAGCCGGGCGCGCGCCTGCGCCAGCGTCGGGCTGGCATCCAGCGCGCTGCGGATGGTGGCGTCCAGCGCCGGGCTGCGGAACAGCGTCCACCACTGCGCGGGCACGTCAGCGCCGGCGGCCAGGGTTTGCGCGTGGGATTGCCCGGCGGCGTCGGCGCTGTCGGCCGCGACGGTTGCCACCGGCTGCGGTCCCGGCACGTAGCCGGCGTCATCGGGCGGCGCGGGCGCGCGGAAGTCGGGGCCGACGGCGCAGCCGCACAACAGTGCCGCGGCGGCAAACAGAGGCGTGAGTCGTTGCATGGCCAACCCCTTCAGTCCAGCGTGCGGCGGTAGAAGCGCACCGCAATTGCCATCACCACCACGATGAACAGCGCCATCGGCCACACATTGGGCCATAGCTCGACCCAGCCGTTGCCCTTGAGCAGGATGCCGCGCACCATGCGGTGGAAATACGTCATCGGCAGGATGTTGCCGATGGCCTGCGCCCAGCCCGGCATGCCGGCGAACGGGAACATGAAGCCGGACAGCAGGATGTTGGGCAGGAAGTAGAAGAACGTCAGCTGCATCGCCTGCAGCTGGTTCTGCGCCAGCGACGACAGCGTGATGCCCACCGTCAGGTTGGCCGCGATAAACAGCAGCGCCGCCAGGTACACCGCCAGCACCGAGCCGACGAACGGCACGCTGAAGATCCAGCGCGCGGCCAGCAGCACGATGGTCGCCTGGATCAGGCCGATGAAGATATAGGGCACGATCTTGCCGGTCATCACCTCGAGCGGCCGCACCGGCGTGGCCAGCAGGTTCTCCATGGTGCCGCGCTCGCGTTCGCGCGTCATGGCCAGGCCGGTCATCATCACCATGGTCATCGTCAGGATCACGCCCATCAGGCCGGGAATGATGTTGTATTGCGTGATGCCTTCCGGGTTGTAGAGCCGCTGCACCTGCACGTCGAAGGGCGGCTTGCCGCCGGCCAGCGGCGCCAGCGATCCCTTCAGGTCATGCGTGGCCACGCGGTAGGGCAGCTGCGGTAGCGCGGCGATGGCCTGGCCGGTGGCGGAGGGATCGGTGGCATCGGCCTCGACCAGCAGCGCGGGCCGTTCGCCGCGCAGCAGACGGCGCGTGAAGTCGGGCGGGATGGTCAGCACGAACTGCACCTCGCCCTTCATCAGCGCCTCGCGCCCGGCCTGTTCGTCCGGCAGCGTGCCGACCAGCTTGAAATACGTCGATTGCTCCATGCTGGCGATGAAGGAACGCGTGAATTCGCTCTGGTCGGCGGCAATCACCGCGGTCGGCAGGTGGCGCGGATCGGTGTTGATGGCAAAGCCGAACAGCAGCAGCTGCATGATCGGCAGCCCGATGATCATGCCGAAGGTGACGCGGTCGCGCCGCAGCTGCAGGAATTCCTTGAGCACGATGCTCCACCAGCGTTGCAACGAGAAGCGCTGTTGCGCGGCCGGGTTGCGGGCGGCGGCTGTCATGACGCCTCCCTGGCCTTGCGGGCTGCCATATTGTCTTCGGCCCCGCTCATCATGTGGATGAACACGTCTTCCAGGCTGGTCTGGGTCTGCTCGACGCGCCGGCCGGGTCCGGCCAGCCGCGCAAGCGTATCGGCCAGCGCCTGCGCATCGCGCCCGGTCACATGCAGCGCGGTGCCGAAGGCCACGGTCTGCTCCACGCCCGGCGCACCCTGCAGCTGCTCGGACAGCGCGGCGAGGTCGTCGCCTTCCACGCTCCAGGTCGACAGCTTCTGGCTGGCCACCACTTCATCGGCGGTGCCCTGCGCCAGCAGCTTGCCGTAGGCGATATAGGCCAGCTTGTGACAGCGCTCGGCCTCGTCCATGTAGTGCGTGCTGACCAGCACCGAGATGCCGCGCGCGGCCAGCTGGTGCAGCTGCTCCCAGAAGTCGCGCCGAGCCTTGGGGTCCACGCCCGCGGTGGGTTCGTCGAGCAGCAGCAGCTCGGGCTCGTGCAGCAGGCACGCCGCCAGCGCCAGCCGCTGCTTCCAGCCGCCAGACAGCGCGCCGGCCAGCTGCGCCGAGCGCGTGGCCAGGCCCAGGTCTTCCAGCGCGCGGTCGACCGCCTCGCGCCGGTTCGGCATGCCGTAAACGCGCGCCACGAAGTCCAGGTTCTCGCGGATCGACAGGTCGTCCCAGTAAGAGAACTTCTGCGTCATGTAGCCGACGCGGCGCTTGATCTCGTCGGACTCGCTGCGGATGTCGTAGCCCAGGCAGGTGCCCGCGCCGGAATCGGGTGTCAGCAGCCCGCACATCATGCGGATCGAGGTGGTCTTGCCGCTGCCGTTGGGGCCGAGGAAGCCGAAGATCTCGCCGCGCGCGACCTGCATGCTGAGGTCGTTGACCACGTGCTTGTCGCCGAAGTGCTTGTTCAGGCCGCGCACGTCGATGGCGAGTGCGGCCGCGCCGCCGTTCGCTCTGGTGTTCATTGCCGCACCACCTCGACGGGCTGGCCCGGCCGCAGCTTGGGCGCATCGGCCGCCGCCGGGCGCGCTTCGACCAGGAACACCAGCTTGCGCCGCGTCTCGTTGCTGTAGATCACCGGCGGCGTGTATTCGGCCTCGTTGGCGACGTAGCTGATGGTGGCCGCCACCGGCGCGGCGCAGCCGTCGCAGCGCACCTGCACCGCCTGGCCGTTGCGCAGCGCGCCCACCACCGTCTCCGGCACATAGAAGCGCACCTTGACGTTGCCCGGCGGCAGCATGCGCACCACGGGGCTGCCCGCCGGCACCCACTCGCCGAGGCGGTAGGGCGTGTCGTAGACCAGCCCCGCCTGGGTCGTGGCCACGGTCTTGCGCGACAGCTTCCACTCGGCCTGCGCCAGCGCCGCGCGCGCGGCCGCCACCTGCGCGGCCTGCGCGGCTTGCTGCGCATCCCGGCCCGGCAGCCGGGCCACGTCGATATCGCGCTGCAGTTCGCGCACGCGGGCGGCGTCGCTGCTGGCCTGTGCGCGCGATTCGTCCAGCTGCGCCTGCGCGATGCCGCCGATCTCATACTGGCGCTGGTCGCGCCGCAAGGCCGCGGCACTGCGCTGCGCCTGGGCCTGTGCCTGCGCCAGCTGGGCGCGGCTGACCTCGACTTCGACCGGGCGCTTGCCGGTCTTCATGTCTTGCAGCTGTGCCTCGGCTGCGCGCAGCTGGTCTTCGGCCTGCTGGCGCGCGGCGCGCTCGTCGTCGGATTCGAGTGCAAACAGCGCGGCGCCCTGGCCGACCTGCTGGCCGCGCTGCACCGACAGCGTGTCGAGGCGCCCGGCGAACGGCGAGGCCACGCTGACGAATTCGCCTTCGACATAGCCTTGCCAGGTGTCGGCGCGTTCACGGCTGCAAGCGGCGAGCAGCAGCACCGCCGCCAGCGTGGCAAGCGCCGCTGCCGGCAGTTGCGGGCGGGTGGGGTGGGCGTGCTTCATGATGACTCCGGAGAAAGCCTGGACTTGCCGGCATCGGGCGCCGGTGCCAGCCCGTGCGTCAGCAGCGCGGATACGTGGCGCACCAGGGTGTCGGTATCGACCGCTTCGCCGCCGGGCAGCCGGCGCCAGATATGGGTGGTGGCCAGCGGCAGCAGCGTCAGGCCGATCAGCGACGGCATCACCAGTGCCGGCTCCAGGCCGCTATTGAGTTGCCCGCGCGCGATCGCGGCCGCCAGCGGCGCGCTCAGTGCACCGGCGCGCTGCAGCGCGAAGCGGTCCAGCACGCGCTCGCGCAGGGCGCCTTCGGCGCTGGCGACTTCGCGGATCCACAGCCCGGGGAACCAGGGCGTGGCGGCCGCGGTGCGGATCAGCTGGCCGGCTATGCCGATCAGCATGGCCATCGGCTCGGCATCGCCGGCGGCAGCGAAGACGCCGGCCACCAGCGGCTGCAGCTTTTCCTCGACCACGGCGTCCAGCAGCAATTCGCGGTCGCTGAAGTAGTAATGGACCAGCGCCGGCGTCACGCCGGCCTGGGTGGCAATCGCCTTGACCGGGGTGCCGGCCACGCCCTGGCGCGAGAACAGCTCGGTGGCCGCATCGAGGATGCGTTCGCGCTGGCCGGGCTGGCCGGCCGCAGGGCGACCGGGGCTGCGGCGGGCGGAGGGTTTCGGTTTGGCGGGTGGGCGCGGCATGGGCAAACGGATGCAAGCGGTCTCCAGTGAATATTAATTTTTGCGTTAATTAATTCAAGGGCGGTTACAACGTCGGCCTTCCGGCACACCCTTTGGCAGGTAGACATGTCATGGGTGCTTGGCTATGCTGCGGGCGCCGGAGCGCGCCGCCTCCGGCACATCCCTTGCCGATCGCCTCTGCCGATGCCGTTTCCGCCACTTGCCAGCGCTCCCGTTCGTATCCGTTTTCGTCGTGTGCTGGCAGCGCTGGCCTGTTGTGCGTGCCTGCCAGCGATGGCGCAGCAAGCGGAGCCGGTGCAAGGCCCGGCTGAAGCGGAGAGCCCGTTTGCCTTTCACGGCCAGAGCACCTACATCTGGCAGCGCAAGCCAGCATTCGGCGCGGCCTACTCCGGCCCCAACAGCCTGGGTACCGAACGGGCCAAGAGCTACTCGTTCAGTGCGACGCTGGATCTGGGACTGAAGCTGTGGCCGGGCGCGGAGTTCCACTTCAATCCGGAAGCCACGCAAGGCGTGCCGTTTTCCGGCCTGCACGGCCTGGGCGGCTTGTCCAACGGAGAACTGGGCAAGGCCGCCAGCACCAACCCGGTGTTCTACCGGGCGCGCGCGTTCGTGCGGCAGACCTGGGGCCTGGGCGGCGGCGGCGAAGCGCTGGAAGCGGATTTCAACCAGTTTGGGCGCACCGTCGATCAGCAGCGCGTGGTGCTGACAGCGGGCAACTTCAGCGTGCTGGATGTCTTCGACCAGAACGAGTTCGGCTCGGACCCGCGCACGCAATTCATGAACTGGTCGTTCATGACGCATGGCGCCTTCGACTATCCGGCCGATGCGCGCGGCTATAGCTGGGGCCTGTCGCTGGAATACATCGGCGACGGCTGGTCGGCGCGCATCGGGCGCTTCCTGCAGCCGCTGGAATCCAACGGGCTGCGGCTCGACACCCGCATGTTCGAGCACTACGGCGACATCATCGAAGTGGAGAAGCGCTACCAGCTGGCTGGCCGGCCCGGCACCGCGCGGCTGCTGTGGTTCCGCAACAAGGCGCGCATGGGCGCGTTCAGCGATGCCATCGGCTTCGGCATGGCCAACAACACCACCCCGGACGTCGCCGACGTGCGCCGCGAGCACGCCAAGAGCGGCGTGGGCGTGACACTGCTGCAGCAGGTCACCGATTCACTGGGGATGTTCGCGCGCGCCAGCCTGTCCGACGACAAGACCGAGACCTACGCCTTCACGGAAATCGGCCGCCAGGTGTCGGCCGGCGGCGTGCTGAATGGCGATGCGTGGGGACGTGCGCGCGATGCGCTGGGCGTGGCGGTGGCGATCAACATGCTGGGCCCAAACCACCGCAACTACCTGGCCGCGGGCGGGCAGGGCGCGTTCCTGGGCGACGGTGCGCTGCACTACGGGCCCGAGCAGATCCTGGAGATCTACTACAGCTTCCAGCCGGTGAAGTACCTGAGCATCAGCCCGGACTTCCAGTACGTGCGCAACCCCGGCTACAACCGCGACCGCGGGCCGGCGAAGTTCTACGGGGTGCGCCTGCACGGGGAGTTCTGATCCTCCCCGCCTGCCTCATTGCCGCGCGTTGCGCTTGTTATCCGGCCACGCCGTATTGAAGTTGGTGCGGAACGGGTTGATATCGAGCCCGCCGCGGCGCGTGTAGCGCGCATACACCGCCAGCTTGACCGGCTTGCACTCGCGCATCACGTCCATGAAGATCCGCTCCACGCACTGCTCGTGGAACTCGTTGTGGTTGCGGAACGAGATCAGGTACTTGAGCAACCCTTCCTGGTTGATCGGCGCACCCACGTAGCGGATCTGCACGCTGCCCCAGTCCGGCTGGCCGGTGACCAGGCAGTTGGACTTCAGCAAATGCGACACCAGCGTTTCCTCCACCGGCGATTCTTGCTGGTCGGCAGAGAGCAGCTCGGGCGCGGGCTCATAGCGGTCCACCTCGATGTCGAGCCGGTCCAGCAGCAGGCCATCGAGCTCGCCCATCTTCTGCTTGCCCAGGTCCGCTTCAGTCACCAGCCGCACCTGCACGGTGCCGCCGGTGGCTTCGGACAGGTCGTGGTGCAGCAGCTGCTGCAGCGCCTCGGGTGAAGCAATCCTGGTCTGGTTGAACGAGTTCAGGTACAGCTTGAACGACTTGGACTCGATGATATTGGGCGTGTCCGACGGGATGATGAAGCTGGCCAGCGCCACCTGCGGCTTGCCCTTCAGGTTCAGCCACGACAGCTCGTACGCATTCCAGATATCGACGCCGAAGAATGGCACCGGCTTGCCTTCGGGCAGGCCGATCTCGGTGCGCTTGGGCTGGCGCGGGATCGGGAACAGCAGCGAGGCGTCGTATTCGGTCTTGTAGGCCGAGGGCTTGCCCAGCGGCGAATGTTCAGGGAGGCTCATGGGGCGCTCAGCAGGTGTCAGGACAGGAACAGCTTGTACACCGGGTTGTCGGTCTCGTCCCAGTGTACGTAACCCAGCGTCGAAAGGAAGGCGCGGAAGGCGCGCTTCTCGTTCTTCGGCACCTGGATGCCGACGAGGATGTTGGAGGTATCCGCGCCCTGGTTGCGGTAGTGGAACAGGCTGATATTCCAGTTCGGGCTCATGCTGGACAGGAACCGCATCAGCGCGCCCGGCCGCTCGGGGAACTCGAAGCGGTACAGCAGCTCGTCATGCGCCAGCGCCGAGCGCCCGCCCACCATGTAGCGGATATGCTGCTTGGCCAGCTCGTCGTTGGACAGGTCCAGCGTGTCGAAGCCGTGCTTGCGGAAGCTGGCCGCGATCTTGTCATTCTCGGCGCGGCTGGCGATCTGCACGCCAACGAAGATATGCGCCATGCTGGTATCCGCGATGCGGTAGTTGAACTCGGTCACGCTGCGCGTGCCCACCAGCTCGCAGAAGCGCTTGAAACTGCCGCGCTCTTCCGGGATGGTCACGGCGAACACGGCTTCGCGCGCCTCGCCCACCTCGGCGCGCTCGGCGACAAAGCGCAGGCGGTCGAAGTTCATGTTGGCGCCGCAGGCGATCGCCACCAGGTGCTGGCCCTTGAGCTTCTCGCGCTCGGCATAGGCCTTCAGGCCTGCCACGGCCAGCGCGCCGGCCGGCTCCAGGATGCTGCGGGTGTCCTGGAACACGTCCTTCAGGCCCGCGCAGATGGCGTCGGTATCCACCAGGATGATGTCGTCGACCAGCTCGCGCGTGATGCGGAAGGTCTCCTTGCCGACCAGCTTGACCGCAGTGCCGTCCGAGAACAGCCCCACTTCCTTCAGCTCGACGCGCTTGCCGGCGTCGACCGAGCGCTTCATCGCGTCAGAGTCCACCGTCTGCACGCCGATCACCTTGATCTCGGGGCGCACCGCCTTGATGTACGAGGCGATGCCAGAGATCAGCCCGCCGCCGCCGATGGCGACGAACACGGCATGGATCGGGCCCGGGTGCTGGCGCAGGATCTCCATGGCGATGGTGCCCTGGCCGGCGATGACCTCGGGATCGTCGAACGGATGGATGAAGGTCAGCTTGTGCTTCTTCTCCAGCTCCGCGGCGTGGTTGTAGGCGTCGCTGTAGGACTCGCCGTGCAGCACGATTTCCACCCACTGGCCGCCGCGTTCGCGCACGGCGTCGATCTTCACCTGCGGCGTGGTGACCGGCATGGCGATGATGGCCTTGCACTGCAGGCGCGCCGCGGACAGCGCCACGCCCTGCGCGTGGTTGCCGGCCGAGGCGGCGATCACGCCGCGCCTGAGCTCTTCCGGCGTCAGCGAGGCCATCTTGTTGTATGCGCCGCGCAGCTTGAAGGAGAAGACCGGCTGGGTGTCCTCGCGCTTGAACCAGACCGAATTGCCGGTGCGCGCCGACAATTGGTGCGCGTAGGTCAGTTCGGTCTCCTGCGCCACGTCGTAGACCTTGGCGGTCAGGATCTTCTTCAGGTAATCGGGTCGGGCGGCGGACGTGCGGGTCATGGTCTCGGGGCGGGCCGTGGGGCGGCGCAAAAAAAGGCGGAAATTCTGGCGGAAACCGTCAATGATAAAGGATGGCGGCGACTTCCACCCGGCCCGGGCGACGCTCCCGCCGCCCGCGACGGGCGGCCCGGGCCGCGCGGAGGTCACTCTTCGTGTGGATGACGATGCACTCATGCGGGCAAGGCGAGCCAGGGCGCAGCGGGGGCCGCAGACGCTTGGCCCTGGACTTGCGTCGAGGCCAGGTTGCGTGCGCGCCATGTAGGACGGCGTCCGGTGGACGCCGGTCAAAACGACGTGTTACGGTGTAACGCGATGCCACAACTACCGCTAATCGAATCCAATACCGCCCTGTTTCTCGACTTCGACGGCACCCTGGCCGACCTGGCCCCGCGCCCGGAACTGGTGCAGGTCGAACCCGAACTGGTCGGCACGCTGCACACGCTGTTCCAGCGTCTGGACGGCGCGCTGGCCGTCATCTCCGGGCGGCCGATCTCTGAACTCGACCACTTCCTGCAGCCGCTGCGGCTGCCGGCGGCCGGCGTGCATGGTGCTGAATTCCGCACCGACGGCGGCATGGTGTCCAAGACTTCCGCCGCCCCCGGCCTGGAACTGCTGATCCCCCACCTGGAAGCGCTGGTGCGCGCCTATCCCGCGCTGCGGCTGGAGCGCAAGTCCGTCGCCGTCGCCATCCACTACCGCCAGGCGCCTGAACTTGCCGGCGTGGTCGATGCCGCGGTCACCGAGGTGCTGCGCCATGCCGTCGGACTGGAAGCGCTGCCCGGCAAGATGGTGGTCGAGATCAAGCCGGCCGGCGTCGACAAGGGCGACGCCATTGCCGCATTCATGAAATCCGCGCCGTTCGCCGAGCGCATGCCACTTTTTGCCGGCGACGACCTGACCGACGAGCCGGGCTTTGCCGCCGTGCGCAAGCTCGGCGGGCTGGGCGTGCTGGTGGGCCAGCGCGAGACCGTGGCCAGCGTCACCGTGCCCGGGCCGGCCGCGCTGCGCAGCTGGCTGCACCGATCGGCCCGCGCGCTGGAAGGCGCCGGCGGCCACCCGCGCGCCGTGCCGAATGAGGCCGAGCCAGGCCCGGCCCGGCGCACAACGACATCCTGAGGGAGGTATCGCTGTGACCAATCCGAGCAGCCCGAGCGAACCGGGCCAGCCGCCGACCGAAGGCGTGCACAAGACCGTGGACGGCGGCAGCCGCTTTGCCAATCCGTCGTTGTCGCTTGGCATGATCGGCAACTGCGCCATCTCTGCGCTGGTGGACTGCCGCGCGCGCATTGTCTGGTCGTGCCTGCCGCGCTTCGATGGCGACCCGGTGTTCAACGCCCTGCTGGACCCGAGCGAGAACGCCGGCCATTTCTCGATCGAGATCGAGGACTTCCAGTCGTCGCGGCAATGGTACGAGCCCAATACCGCGGTGCTGCGCACGCGGCTGACGGACATCCACGGCAACTGCCTGGAGATCACCGACTTTGCGCCGCGCTTCTTCCGGCTGGGGCGCTATTTCCGCCCGACCACGCTGGTCCGGCGCATCCGCCCGGTGCGCGGCGCGCCGCGCGTGCGCGTGGTGGTGGCGCCGCGCTTCGAATGGGGCCGCAAGGCGCCGCAGACGACGCGCGGCAGCAGCCATGTGCGCTATATCGGCGACGACATGACCCTGCGCATGACCACCGACGCGCCGATGGCGTATGTGCTGTCGCATACGCCGTTCCTGGTCACGCGCGGGTACAACTTCATCCTCGGCCCGGACGAGACCCTCGCGCACGGCGTGGAAGAAACCGCGCGCGACTTCGAGCAGGAGACCACCGCCTACTGGCGCCTGTGGAGCCGCCGCCTGGCGGTGCCGCGCGAATGGCAGGACGCGGTGATCCGCGCGGCCATCACGCTGAAGATGTCGCTGTTCGAAGAGACCGGCGCCATTGTCGCGGCGATGACCACCAGCATCCCCGAGGCGCCGGGCAGCGGCCGCAACTGGGACTACCGCTTCTGCTGGCTGCGAGACGCCTTCTTCGTGGTGCGCGCGCTCAACAGCCTGTCCGAGGTCGGCACCATGGAGGATTACCTGCGCTGGCTGTCCAACGTGGTGATGCAGTCGCAGGACGGACATATCCAGCCGCTGTACGGCATCGGCCTGGAGCGCGAGCTGCCTGAAAGCATGCTCGACCATCTGCCCGGCTACCGCGGCATGGGCCCGGTGCGCGTGGGCAACCAGGCGCAGGAGCACTTCCAGCACGATGTCTACGGCAACGTGGTGCTGGGCGCGGCCCAGGCCTTCCATGATCACCGGCTGCTGCACCGCGGCGGCCCCGCTGAATTCCGCCGGCTGGAAGAGGTCGGCGAACAGGCAGTGAAAGTGTTCGGCACGCCCGATGCCGGCATGTGGGAGCTGCGCACGCGGGCGCGCGTGCATACGTCGTCGGCGCTGATGAGCTGGGCCGCCTGCGACCGCCTGGCCAAGGTTGCCGACAAGCTCCAGCTGCAGGCGCGTGCCGCCTACTGGCACGACCATGCCGAGCGCATGAAGGAGCGCATTCTGGCCGAATCCTGGAGCGAGGAGCGCCAGGCCTTTGCCGAGAGCTTCGGCGGGCGCGAGCTGGATGCCAGCGTGCTGCTGATGGCCGAAGTCAATTTCATCGAGCCGCGCGATCCGCGCTTCATCGCCACCGTCAAGGCGCTGGAGGCATCGCTGTGCGACGGGCCCTATATGCGCCGCTACGAGGCGCCCGACGATTTCGGCAAGCCCGAGACCGCGTTCAACATCTGCACGTTCTGGCGCATCGATGCCCTTGCGCGCATCGGCCGGCGCGAGGAAGCGCGCGAGATTTTCGAGTCGATGCTGGCCTCGCGCAATCCGCTGGGGCTGCTGTCCGAGGATACCCATCCGGTGACCGGCGAGATGTGGGGCAATTTCCCGCAGACGTATTCGATGGTCGGGCTGATCAATGGCGCGATGCGGCTGTCGGCGCCGTGGGACACGGTGATCTGAACCGCCTGCGCGCACGGCAACCAGAACAGAGGACTCCAAGAACAACATATGCCAAGACTTGTAGCGGTATCCAACCGGGTCGCCGATCCCCGCAACGTGGCGGCGGGCGGCCTCGCCGTGGCGCTATCCGAAGCCCTGCGCCAGACCGGCGGCATGTGGTTCGGGTGGAGCGGCAAGGCGCTGGAAACCGCCCAGGGCGGCACGCCCGGTGAAGGCGACCTGCATCTGCAGCAGGCCGGCAACGTGACGCTGGCCACCGTCGACCTGAGCCGCGAGGACCACGACGCCTATTACCTGGGCTACAGCAACGGCGTGCTGTGGCCGGTATTCCACTACCGGCTGGACCTTGCGGACTTCGACTCCAATTTCCTGAACGGATACCGGCGCGTGAACCAGCTGTTCGCGCGCAAGCTGGCGCCGCTGCTGCAGCCCGACGACATCATCTGGATCCATGACTACCACCTGATCCCGCTGGCGTCAGAGTTGCGCGCGATTGGCTGCGGGCAGAAGATCGGCTTCTTCCTGCATGTACCGCTGCCGCCGCCGCTGATCCTGGCCGCCATCCCGCAGCACGAGTGGCTGATGCGCGCACTGTTTGCCTACGACCTGCTCGGCTTCCAGAGCCATGCGGATGTCGAGCACTTCTCGCGCTATGTGCAGGCCGAAGCGCAGGCCGAGCCGATGGGCGAGCACCGCTACCGCGCCTTCCACCGCACGGTGCGGGCGCAGGCCTTCCCGATCGGCATCGACGTCGACGAGTTCATGGAGCTGGGCCGCGGCGCGGACGCGCAGGAAACCTACGAGATGATGTGCGCGCAGTACGCGCGCCGCCGGCTGCTGCTTGGCATCGACCGGCTCGACTATTCCAAGGGCCTGCCGCAGCGGCTCAAGGCGTTCTACCGGCTGCTGGCCGAGTACCCAGAGAACCGCTCGAGCGCAACGCTGGTGCAGATCGCCGCGCCCTCGCGCGAGTCGGTCGATGCCTACGTCGACCTGCGCCGCGAGATGGAACAGCTGAGCGGCTCCATCAATGGCGAGTTCGGTGAGCTGGACTGGATGCCGGTGCGCTATATCCACCGCACCACCGCGCGCAAGCGGCTGCCCGGCCTGTGCCGCGCCAGCCGCGTGGCGCTGGTGACGCCGCTGCGCGACGGCATGAACCTGGTGGCCAAGGAGTTCATCGCTGCGCAGGACCCCGAGGACCCGGGGGTGCTGGTGCTGTCGCGCTTTGCCGGCGCCGCCGAGCAACTGCGCGAGGCGCTGCTGGTCAATCCGTACGACACGCGCGCCACCGCGCAGGCGATCCAGCAGGCGCTGCACATGCCGCTGGCCGAGCGCCAGCAGCGGCATCAGAAATTGCTGGAGCGCATCCGCGCGCAGGATGTGCACTGGTGGAGCAGCGAGTTCCTGCGCGCACTGACTGAGACCGAAGGGGCCTGAGGCGCGGGCTGTTCTTCCGGTCGGGGAGCATGACCATGAGCGAAGACCTGGCAGCGCAATCGTGCACGCCTTGCCGTGGCGGCGTGCCGCCGCTGACGCCGGCTGAAGCCGAGATGCTATTGCAGCAGGCGCCGGGATGGGAGCTGGTCGATAGCGCGACGCGGATCGAACGGCGTTTCACCTTCGGCAATTTCGCGCAGGCGCTGGCGTTCGTGAACGGCGTCGGGCAACTGGCCGAGACGCAGGGGCATCATCCCGAGATCAGCTTTGGCTGGGGGCATGCCACGGTGTCGTGGCGGACCAAGAAGATCAAGGGCTTGCACCGGAATGATTTCATCATGGCGGTGAAGACGAGCGAGCTGGCGGAGGGGATCGGGTGAGGTTGGTGGGGGTCACTTCAGATCCCCGGGCGTATCAATATCCCGAAACGCCCCTTCATCCTCGGTCAGGATCCGCGTCACAGGCTTGTCCTTCAGCAACGCCCGCGCGCCCTCATCCCCATCCAGCTTCAGCAATTCCTCGCGCCAGGCTGCGCCAAAACCCACCGGATGCCCACGTTGCCCGTTGCGCCAAGGGGCGGCGATGGTGTCCGGCGCGGTGATCGTCAATGCCACCGCCCGGATCAGTTCCATCGGCAGCCAGGGCATGTCCGCCAGCGCCACCACCCAGCCGCGCGCTTCGGGCGTGGCGGCCACGGCAGCACGCAGGGCAGCGCCCATGCCGGCTTCGGCGTCGGGCGACTCCAGCACGCGGCAGCCGCCGCGGCGCAGTTCCTCCGCCAGTGCCGGGTTGCCCGGACGAATGACGGCGATCGATTCCGGCAGCGCCGCGGCCAGCGTGCGGGCGCTGCGCCAGGCCACGGAGCGGCCGCCGGGCAGCACCTCCAGCAGCTTGTTGCGTTTGCCGGCGGCGTCGAAGCGGCGGCCGTAGCCTGCGGCCAGCAGGATGCCGGTGGGCAGGTCGGTGCGGAGCAGGGGAGCGTTGGGGGCGGCAGTCATGGCGGCACTTGCGAGGTCGTCAGGTGGGATCGGGCGCGACGTCGCAGCTGCTGCCGGTGCCGGCAGCCATCTCGCGTGCGGCCTTGGCGCCTTCCACCTGCAGGATGTCGGGCAGCGATACGTGGTTCCTGGCCGCGATCACCTCGGCCAGGATCGAGATGGCGATCTCGGGCGGCGTGCGGCTGCCGATGTAGATGCCCACGGGGCCATGCAGCCGCGCCAGCTGCAGCTCGGTCAGGTCGAATTCCTTGAGCCGTTCGCGGCGCGCCTGGTTGTTGCGGCGCGAACCCAGCGCGCCCACGTAGAAGGCGCGGGTGCGCAGCGCTTCCATCAGCGCCAGGTCGTCCAGCTTGGGGTCGTGCGTGAGCGCGATCACGGCGCAGCGCTCGTCCAGCTTCATGTCGGTGACGGTGTCGTCGGGCATGGTGCGCACCATGGTCACGCCGGGGATGTCCCAGGTCTCGGTGTATTCCTCGCGCGGGTCGCACACGGTGACCTGGAAGCCCAGGCCCACGGCGATCTGGCACAGGTACTTGGACAGCTGCCCGGCGCCGATCACCAGCATGCGGTAGCGCGGGCCGTGGATGGTCAGCAGGGTCTTGCCGTCGAACACCAGGCCGTCGGTGGCGTTGGCCGGGCCCAGCGTGGCGGTGCCGGTGGCCATGTCGAGCGTGCGCGCGACCAGGCGGCCGTTCTCAACGGCATCGAGCAGCTCGGCGATGCCGCTGGCCGGGGTCAGCGGTTCGGTCACCAGCTCGATGGTGCCGCCGCACGGCAGCCCGAAGCGGTGGGCTTCCTCGGCGCTGATGCCGTACTTGATCGCTTCCGGGTGGTCGGCGGTGATGCCCTGCCGGCGCACGCGGTCGATGATGTCGTCCTCGATGCAGCCGCCCGAGACCGAGCCCACCACCAGGCCGTCGTCGCGCACGGCCAGCATCGCGCCTTCGGGCCGGGGCGACGAGCCCCAGGTCCGCACTACCGTGACCAGCAGCACGCGATGGCCTTGCTGC
Organism: Cupriavidus sp. GA3-3; assembly: GCF_000389805.1. Taxonomy (NCBI): domain Bacteria; kingdom Pseudomonadati; phylum Pseudomonadota; class Betaproteobacteria; order Burkholderiales; family Burkholderiaceae; genus Cupriavidus; species Cupriavidus sp. GA3-3. The sequence continues at coordinate 105,951 of NZ_KB944502.1, read as the reverse complement.
TGCCACTGCACGCTGTTCTTCAGGACTTCGAGATCCACGCTGTCCATGATCGTTTCCGCTTCGGTTCCTCTGTTGGTTCATTGTCGCCGGCGGCCGCGGCGGGGGCGCCCTCGGCCGCTGGCGTGTCGTCGGTGGCGTCAGGGGTGACGGCCTCGGTGAAGCGCGCAAAGAAGGTGTCTGCCATCTTGCGTGCCGCGGCGTCCACCAGCCGCGAGCCGATCTGAGCGATCTTGCCCCCCACGTGGGCGTTGACGGTGTAGGTCAGCACGGTCTCGTCACCGTCTGCTTCCAGCCGGACCTGGGCGCTGCCCTTGCCGAATCCCGCCGCGCCACCCTGGCCATCGAAACGGATGGTGTAGCTGTCGGGGGCCTGGATGTCTTCCAGTGCCATGCGGCCCTTGAAACGCGCCTTGACCGGGCCCACCGCGGCCGTCAGGGCCAGCTGGTACGCGTTGTCGCCGTCGGGCTCGATACTCTCACATCCCGGGATGCAGTGCTTGAGCAGCTCGGTGTCGTTGAGCGCTTCCCATGCCACCTGCTGCGGGACGGGCAGGCGCTGGCTCTGGTTCATTTCCATGGCGGGGCTTCCTTGTTGTGCCTGGCGAGGGCAGGGGTGGCGGCCCGGGGCGGGCCGCCATGGTCGGACAGCAGCGTCTCGAGCGCCAGCAGGCTGTCCAGGTTATGGGCCGGGCGCAGTGCGTCCACGTGCGGCAGGATGGCTTGCACGCCACGCGCCTGCGGGGTGAAGCCGGGGTAGCGCAGCAGCGGGTTGAGCCAGACGATGCGGTGCGCAAAGCGGCGCAGCCGTGCCATTTCGTCGCCGAGCAGGTCGATATGCTCGTGGTCCAGGCCGTCGGTGACCAGCAGTACGGTGGCGCGCCCGGACAGCGTGCGCCGCGCCCAATGGCGGTTGAAGCTGGCCAGCGCCGCGCCGATGCGGGTGCCGCCGGCCCAGTCGCGCACCTGGCCGGTGATCAGCGCGACGGCCTCGTCGGGGTCGCGTTCGCGCAGCGAGCGCGTGATGTTGGTCAGCCGCGTGCCGAACAGGAATACCGACAGCCGCTCGCGCGACTGCATCAGCGCATGGCAGAAGTACAGCACCGCGCGCGAGTACTGGCTCATCGAGCCGGAGATGTCGAGCAGCAGCACCACCGGCGGCTTGCGCTCGGCGTGCTTGCGGAATTTCCAGCGCAGCCACTCGCCATGCTGGCGCACCGCCAGGCGCGCGCTGGCGCGCAGGTCGGCATGGGTGCCACAAGTGGCGGCGCGCAGGCGGCGGGTGCGCTGCAAGGCCAGGTGGGCGCGGCGCGTGCGCACCAGGTGCTGCAGCGCGCGCCATTCCTGCGCGGTCAGGGTTTCAAAGTCGCGCTGCGCCAGGCGTTCCTGGTCGGAGAAGGTCAGCGGCACGTGGATGCGCTCGGCTTCGGCCTGTGCCGGACGTGACTGCGCTTCGGGCTGGCGCGCGGCCAGGGCATCGGCCAGCCGGTTGCTGCGTTTCGGTGGCGGCGCGCCGCTGTCGACGCGCGGCAGCAGCAGCGCGCGCAGCTTGCCTTCCCAGTCGGGATCGCGCCAGAACAGGTCGAAGGCGGCATCGAACAGCGGGCGCTGGTCGGGGCCGGACAGCACCAGCGCCGCCAGCGCGGCGCGTACCTCGTCGCGCTGGCCGATATCGATATGGCGCAGCGCCTCCAAGGCATCGACAGCATGGGCCGGCGACAGCGCGAAGCCGCCGTCGCGCAACAGCCGCATGAAGTGCGTGACGTTGCGCGCCAGCACCGGCAGGGCCGGTGCGGCGGGCCGTGCGGCGGCGTGCAGCGTGGCCATCTTCAGCCTCCCGGCGTGGCACCCGCCAGCAGCTCGGCCACGGTGGGGCCGTCCACGCGCGCCAGGTCGTCCTGGTACTTGAGCAGCACGCCCAGCGTGTCGCGCACGGACTGCGGATCGAGCTCGGTCGCGCCCAGCGCGGACAGCGCGCGGCACCAGTCGATGGCCTCGGCGATGCCCGGCGCCTTGAACAGGTCGATGCCGCGCAGCCGGTGGATAAAGTCGATGGCCTGGGCCTGCAGCGCCGCGGCGGCCTCGGGCGCGCGCGCGGCCACGATCTGCAGTTCGCGGTCGCGCTCGGGGTATCCCATCCACTGGTACAGGCAGCGGCGCTTGAGGGCGTCGTGGACTTCGCGGGTGCGGTTGGAGGTGATCACGATCAGCGGCGGGCGCTCGGCGCGGATCACGCCGATCTCGGGGATCGACACCTGGAATTCGGACAGCACCTCCAGCAGGAACGCTTCGAAGGGCTCGTCGGCGCGGTCGATCTCATCGATCAGCAGCACGCGCGGCACGTCGGGCGCGGCGGGGTCGGGCAGCAGGGATTCCAGCAGCGGGCGCTTGAGCAGGTAGTCATCGTGGTACAGCGACTGCGCCTCGGGCCGCTCGCCGCGCGCCTCGGCCAGGCGCAGCGCCATGATCTGGCGCGGGTAGTCCCATTCGTACAGCGCGCTGGCGGCGTCCAGCCCTTCATAGCATTGCAGCCGCAGCAGCCGCGTGCCGAGCACGCCCGCCATCGCTTGCGCCATGGCGGTCTTGCCGACGCCGGGCTCGCCTTCCAGGAACAGCGGCCGCTGCATGCGCAGGGCGAGATAGAGCACCGTGGCGGTCTCGCGGTCGGCGAAGTATTGCTGGCGTTCCAGCTGGGCGATGGTGTCGTCGATGGAGGTGGGAAGCATGAGCAATCTTGTGTGCCAACGCCACAAAAGCGCCGGCGGTTTGCTCCCCTCTCCCGCCGTGCGGGAGAGGGGAGACAACAAGCGGCGGCGAAGCGCTACCCCTTCGCCGCCGCCTCCACTGCCCTTGCCGCCAGCACCGGGATCAGATGCGCCCGGTACTCCGCCGACGCATGCAGGTCGGCATTCAGCGTCGACGCATCGACCTTCACCCCACGCGCCGCCTGCGCGGTGAAGGCGGCCGACAGCGCCTGCTCCAGCGGCTGGCAGCGGAACACGCTGTCGGCCGCGCCTGTCACCGCCACGCGCACCGTGTTGCCGGTGCGCGCCACCATCACGCCCACCAGCGCGAAGCGCGAGGCCGGGTTGCGGAACTTGGCGTAGGCCGCCTGCTCCGGGATCGGGAAGCGCACCGCGGTGATCAGCTCGTCCGGTTCCAGCGCGGTCTCATAGAGGCCCTTGAAGAAGTCGTCGGCGGCGATGGTGCGGCGGTCGGTGACCACGGTCGCCCCGAGCCCCAGCACACCCGCGGGATAGTCGGCAGCGGGATCGTCATTGGCGAGCGCGCCGCCGATGGTGCCCATGGCGCGCACCTGGCGGTCGCCGATGCCGCCGGCCAGTGCCGCTAGCGCCGGGATGCGCCGGCGCACCTCGGCATGCTCGGCCACATCGGCATGGCGCGCGGCGCCGCCGACCACGATCTCATTGCCTTCGACGCGGATCTCGGCCATGCCGGGAATACGCGCCACGTCCACCAGCACGGAGGGCGCGGCCAGCCGCAGTTTCATCGCGGCCAGCAGGCTCTGGCCGCCGCCGAGGAACTTGGCGTCGGGATCGGCCCTGAGCGTGGCCACGGCCGCCTTGGCATCCGCGGCGCGTTCAAAATTGAATGCGTACATGTCGGTTTCCTTTGCGGTGTGCGTGGGTCACGGCCGGGCGGCCTGGATGGCCTGCCAGACCCGGTGCGGCGTGGCGGGCATCTGGATGTCCGTCACGCCCAGCGGGCTGAGCGCATCCACCAGCGCGTTGATGAACGCCGGCGGCGAGCCGATCGCGCCGGCCTCGCCGCAGCCCTTCACGCCCAGCGGGTTGTGGGTGCAGGGCGTGCCGGTGGCGGTCTCGACGGTGAAGTCGGGCAGGTCGCCGGCGCGCGGCATGGCGTAGTCCATGTACGAGCCGGTCAGCAACTGGCCGCTGTCGTTGTCGTAGACGCACTGCTCCAGCATGGCCTGGCCCAGCCCCTGGCCGATGCCGCCATGGACCTGGCCTTCGACGATCATCGGGTTGATGATGTTGCCGAAGTCGTCCACCGCGGTGAACTTGACCACCTGCGACTCGCCGGTATCGGGATCGACTTCCACCTCGCACACATAGGCGCCGGACGGGTAGGTGAAGTTGGTCGGGTCGTAGAACGCGTTTTCGTTCAGGCCCGGCTCCAGCTTGTCGAGCGGATAGTTGTGCGGCACGTAGGCGGAGAGCGCGACTTCGCCGAAGGTCTTGGTGCGGTCGGTGCCGGCCACGCGGAACACGCCGTTGCTGAACTCGATGTCGGTGTCGGCGGCTTCCAGCAGGTGCGCGGCGATCTTCTTGGCCTTGGCCTCGATCTTGTCGAGCGCCTTGACGATGGCCGAGCCGCCCACCGCCAGCGAGCGCGAGCCATAGGTGCCCATGCCGAACGGCACCCGGCCGGTGTCGCCGTGCACGATCTCGACCTGGTCCAGCTGCAGCCCGAGCCGGTCGGCGACCACCTGCGCGAAGGTGGTCTCGTGCCCCTGGCCATGGCTGTGCGAGCCGGTGAACACGGTCACGGTGCCGGTCGGGTGCACGCGGATCTCGCCCACCTCGAACAGCCCCGCGCGCGCGCCCAGCGCGCCGGCGATATTCGACGGCGCCAGCCCGCAGGCCTCGATATAGCAGGAATAGCCCAGGCCGCGCAGCTTGCCGCGCTGCTTCGCTTCGTCGCGCCGGGCCGGGAAGCCCTTGACGTCGGCCAGCTCCTGCGCGCGCGCGAGGCACGGCTCGTAGTCGCCGGTGTCGTAGGTCAGGCCCACCGGCGTGGCGTACGGGAACTGGCGGATGAAATTCTTGCGGCGCAGCTCGGCCGGGTCGATCTTCATCTCGTGCGCGGCGGTTTCTACCAGGCGCTCGACCACATAGGTGGCCTCGGGCCGGCCGGCGCCGCGATAGGCATCCACCGGCGCGGTGTTGGTGAACACGGCCTGCACCTCGGCGTAGATCGCGGGCGTGGCGTACTGGCCCGCCAGCAGCGTTGCATACAGGATGGTGGGCACGCTGCTGGCGAAGGTCGACAGGTAGGCGCCCATATTGGCGGTGGTATGCACCCGCATCGCCAGGAACTTGCCGTCGGCGTCGAGCGCCAGCTCGGCCCTGGTCACGTGGTCGCGGCCGTGGGCATCGGTCAGGAAGGACTCGGAGCGGTCCGCGGTCCACTTGACCGGGCGCCCGATCTTCTTCGAGGCCCAGGTCAGCGCCACGTCTTCCGGGTACAGGAAGATCTTGGAGCCGAAGCCGCCGCCCACGTCCGGTGCGATGATGCGCAGGCGCGATTCGGGTAGCCCCAGCACGAACGCGCCCATCAGCAGGCGTTCGACGTGCGGGTTCTGGTTGGCCACGTAGACGGTGTAGCTGTCGTCCTGGCGCGTGTAGCTGGCATTGACCGCGCGCGGCTCGATCGCGTTGGGGATCAGCCGGTTGTTGACGATGTCCAGCGTGGTCACGTGCGCGGCCTTGGCAAAGGCGGCGTCGGTGGCGGCCTTGTCGCCGTGGCCCCAGGTGTAGCAGGTGTTGGCGGGCACGTCGTCATGCACCAGGGTGGACGCCTTGGCGGCATCCGCGGCGCTGACCACGGCGGGCAGCTCTTCATAGTCGACGTCGATCTTCTCTGCCGCGTCACGCGCCTGCTGCAGGGTCTCGGCGATGACCAGCGCGACCTGGTCGCCGACGTGGCGCACCTTGTCGTGGGCAATCACCGGGTGCGGCGGCTCCTTCATCGGCGAGCCGTCGATGCTGTGGATCAGCCAGCCGCAGGGCAGGCCGCCGACCTTGTCGGCCGCCAGCTCGTCGCCGGTCAGCACGGCGATCACGCCGGGCGCGGCCAGGGCCTCGGTCTTGTCGATCGAGCGGATGCGCGCATGCGCGTGCGGCGAGCGCAGGAAGTACGCGTAGCTTTGCTGCGGCAGCACGACGTCGTCGGTGTACTGGCCGTTGCCGGTCAGGAATCGATAGTCTTCCTTGCGCTTGACCGGCGCGCCTACCAGGCGCTGGCTTTCGGGTGCGTTCATGGCCGGTCCCCCTTATTCAGCGCTGGCGGCGGTGCCCTGCATGGCCGCCTGGCCCTGCTGCACTGCGCGCACGATGTTGTGGTAGCCCGTGCAGCGGCACAGGTTGCCTTCCAGGTGGGCGCGGATGGTGGCGGCGTCGGCGCCCGGGTACTCCTGCACCAGCGCGGTGGCGCTCATCACCATGCCGGGCGTGCAGAAGCCGCATTGCAGGCCGTGGCATTCACGGAAGGCTTCCTGCATCGGGTGCAGGCCGTTGCCGGCCTTGTCGCCGGCGAGGCCTTCGATGGTGGTCACGGCGGCGCCGTCGGCCTGGACCGCGAGGATATTGCACGACTTGACCGCCCGGCCATCCAGGTGGACCGTGCAGGCGCCGCACTGCGCGGTGTCGCAGCCGACGTGGGTGCCGGTCAGCCGCAATTGTTCGCGCAGGAACTGGACCAGGAGGGTGTTGGGTTCTACCTGCGCGTCAACGGGCTTGCCGTTGACCGTCAGGCGGATCGGAATCGCCATGCTTGTCTCCATGTGGGGTGGACGCGCATGACCAATTGCCCGAAATCCCGAAAGAACTGCGCGGGACTGGCCACGACGCGGTACTGCCGCTTAAGACGGCTATAGGACGGCTAATTCGTGATATTGGTGCTGCCGCTACAACTGCTGTAGGTGCGCCAGCGCACGCGGCGAGCGGCTTCAATGCTGGCGCGAATGCTGCGGCCGGCGAACGATTGGCCACAACAGGCTCTAACAGTTAATCACAAATCCAGCACAGGTGCCATGTGGTTTGCCCGCTCCCCATTCGCGGGGCGGGGTCCTGGCAGGGCCGCTGCTAGAATGGCCCGGCCCCCTTGCTCACCCTGACATGGAAGCCTTCTTCGACTGGCTGTTCGAGACCATTGCCCTGCCCAAGGTGGGCCTGCCCGCGATCTTTGTGATCAGCCTGATCTCGGCCACGCTGCTGCCGCTGGGCTCGGAGCCGGCGGTGTTCGGCTACGTCAAGCTCAACCCGCAGATGTTCTGGCCGGCGATCGTGGTGGCCACTGCCGGCAACACCGTGGGCGGCGCCATCGACTGGTGGCTGGGCTATGCCGCCAAGCTGGCGCTGGTGCGCTACCACAAGCGGCGCCGGGCGCGCGAGCACGACCGTGAGCACCTGGAGCACCGCGAGCACGCGCGCAAACCGCCCAAGCCCAAGCTCGACGCGCGCTACTTCCGGTGGATGCGCCGGCTTGGCCCGCCTACGCTGCTGTTCTCGTGGCTGCCCGGCATTGGTGATCCATTGTGCACTTTAGCCGGCTGGCTGCGCCTCTCCTTCTGGCCCAGCCTGGCCTGGATGGCGGTCGGCAAGTTCATCCGCTATCTGTTCATGACCGCCAGCCTGCTTTGGATCCCGGACAGTTTTTGGCAGAACATTGCGCAAACGTTCAAGGCCTGGTTCTGATCCGGTGCGTTGCCGGCACCACCGTGGGGCGCCATTGCCAGGCCAGAAAGCCGCCTAATCCCTTGTTCCGACAAGGATTCCTCTATGTTGCGGTGCGGCGAAAGCAGGGGTTGAAGTACAATCGCCCTTTAATGAACGATTCGCGCACAGTCCCCGTGCGCAGCAGGAAGCGGTCCCCCAATGAACGCCCCACTCGTGCTCGACGCCAAGCTCGCCGCGCAGGACGCCCCGCCGCGCCTGCGTGAAATCCCTTATAACTACACGTCCTTCTCGGACCGCGAGATTGTCATCCGCCTGCTGGGCGAGGAAGCCTGGCGCATCCTGGACGAGCTGCGCAGCGAGCGCCGCACCGGCCGCTCGGCCCGCATGCTGTACGAGGTGCTGGGCGATATCTGGGTGGTCCGCCGCAATCCCTACCTGCAGGACGACCTGCTGGAAAATCCCAAGCGCCGCCAGATGCTGGTCAGCGCGCTGCACCACCGCCTGAACGAGATCGAGAAGCGCCGCGCCGCCGACCGTGCCGAGCACGCCGAGCCCGCCGCCGAGGACCGCTCGCACCGCGTGGAGCAGCTGGTCGCGTTCGCCAAGCAGGCGATCGAGGATTTCAAGAACGAATTCGCCGCGGCCTACGACCTGCGCAAGCGCGCGCAGCGCGTGCTGGGCAAGGTCACGCAGAAGGACAACATCAAGTTCGATGGCCTGTCGCGCGTGTCGCACGTGACCGACGCCACCGACTGGCGCGTGGAATACCCGTTCGTGGTGCTGACGCCCGATACCGAGGAAGAGATCGCCGGCCTGGTCAAGGGCTGCTTCGAACTGGGCCTGACCATCATTCCGCGCGGGGGCGGCACCGGCTATACCGGCGGCGCCGTGCCGCTGACGCCGATGAGCGCGGTGATCAATACCGAGAAGCTGGAGCAGCTCGGGCCGGTGGAGCAAACCGACCTGCCGGGCGTGTCGCACAAGGTCGCGACCATCTTCTCCGGCGCCGGCGTGGTGACGCGCCGCGTGGCCGACGCTGCCGACAAGGCAGGCCTGGTGTTCGCGGTCGACCCGACCTCGATCGATGCCTCGTGCATTGGCGGCAACGTGGCCATGAACGCGGGCGGCAAGAAGGCCGTGCTGTGGGGCACCGCGCTGGACAACCTGGCCTGGTGGCGCATGGTGGATCCGGAAGGCAACTGGCTGGAGATCACCCGGCTGGACCACAACCTGGGCAAGATCCACGACGTGCCGGTGGCCACCTTCGAACTGAAATGGTCGGACGGCAACCGCGCCCCGGGCGAGAAGGTGCTGCGCACCGAGACGCTGGCCATCGAGGGCCGCAAGTTCCGCAAGGAAGGCCTGGGCAAGGACGTCACCGACAAGTTCCTGGCCGGCCTGCCCGGCGTGCAGAAGGAAGGCTGCGACGGCATCATCACCAGCGCGCGCTGGATCCTGCACCGCATGCCGAAATTCATCCGCACGGTCTGCCTGGAGTTCTTCGGCCAGGCGCGCGACGCGATCCCCAGCATCGTCGAGATCAAGGACTTCCTCGACGCCGAGACCAAGAAGCCCGGCGGCGCCATCCTGGCCGGCCTGGAGCACCTGGACGAGCGCTACCTGCGCGCGGTCGACTACGCCACCAAGAGCAAGCGCAACGCCTTCCCGAAGATGGTGCTGATCGGCGATATCGTCGGCGACGATGAAGACGCCGTGGCGCGCGCCACCTCGGAAGTGATCCGCATGGCCAACGGCAAGAGCGGCGAAGGCTTTATCGCCGTCAGCCCCGAGGCGCGCAAGAAGTTCTGGCTGGACCGTTCGCGTACCGCCGCCATCGCCAAGCACACCAACGCCTTCAAGATCAACGAAGACGTGGTGATCCCGCTGAACCGGATGGGCGAGTACACCGACGGCATCGAGCGCATCAATATCGAGCTGTCGATCAAGAGCAAGCTCAAGCTGGTCGACACGCTGGAAGCGTTCTTCGCGCGCGGCAACCTGCCGCTGGGCCGCAGCGACGACGCCAACGAGATCCCCAGCGCCGAGCTGCTGGAAGACCGCGTGCAGCACGCGCTGACGCTGCTGCGCGAGGTCCGCGCGCGCTGGCGCTACCTGCAGGACCACCTGGACCTGCCGCTGGTGCAGGCCAAGGCCTCGCTGATCGGGCATGGGCTGGGGCTGCTCGGGCAGGAGTTCGAGGCGCGGCTGCAGCAGCAGCCGGACGCCAACGTGTTCCACCTGCTGCAGGACCGCACCATCCGCGTGTCGTGGAAGTCGGAGATCCGCGCCGAGCTGCGCAAGATCTTCAACGGCGGCGAATTCAAGCCGATCCTGGACGAGGCCCAGAAGATCCACAAGCAGGTGCTGCGCGGCCGCGTCTTCGTGGCGCTGCACATGCACGCCGGCGACGGCAACGTGCACACCAATATCCCGGTGAATTCCGACGACTACGACATGCTGCAGGACGCGCACCGCGCGGTGGCCCGCATCATGGACCTGGCGCGTTCGCTGGACGGCGTGATCTCGGGCGAGCACGGCATCGGCATCACCAAGCTGGAATTCCTGACCGAGGAAGAGATCGGCGACTTCCGCGCCTACAAGCTGAAGGTCGATCCGCAAGGGCGCTTCAACAAGGGCAAGCTGCTGCCCGGCGCCGATCTGCGCAATGCCTACACGCCGTCGTTCGGCCTGATGGGGCATGAGTCGATCATCATGCAGCAGAGCGATATCGGCGCCATTGCCGAAAGCGTCAAGGACTGCCTGCGCTGCGGCAAGTGCAAGCCGGTGTGCGCCACGCATGTGCCGCGCGCCAACCTGCTGTACAGCCCGCGCAACAAGATCCTGGCGACCTCGCTGCTGGTCGAGGCTTTCCTGTACGAGGAGCAGACCCGCCGCGGCATCTCGGTCAAGCACTGGGACGAGTTCTCCGACGTGGCCGACCACTGCACCGTGTGCCACAAGTGCGTGACGCCGTGCCCGGTCAAGATCGACTTCGGCGACGTGTCGATGAACATGCGCAACCTGCTGCGCAAGATGGGGCAGAAGAAGTTCAACCCCGGCACCGCGGCGTCGATGTTCTTCCTCAACGCCACCAACCCCGAGACCATCAACCTGACCCGCAAGGTCATGATCGACTGGGGCTACAAGGCGCAGCGCCTGGGCAACGAGGTGCTGAAGAAGTTCGCCAAGAAGCAGACCGCGCATCCGCCCGCCACCGTGGGCAAGCCGCCGGTGCGCGAGCAGGTGATCCACTTCATCAACAAGAAGATGCCGGGCAACCTGCCCAAGAAGACCGCGCGCGCGCTGCTCGACATCGAGGACAACGAGATCGTGCCGATCATCCGCGACCCGAAGGCGACCACGCCGGAAACGGAGGCGGTGTTCTACTTCCCGGGCTGCGGCTCGGAGCGGCTGTTCTCGCAGGTGGGCCTGGCCACGCAGGCGATGCTGTGGCACGTCGGCGTGCAGACCGTGCTGCCACCGGGCTACCTGTGCTGCGGCTATCCGCAGCGCGGCAACGGCCAGTACGACAAGGCCGAGAAGATCGTCACCGACAACCGCGTGCTGTTCCACCGCGTGGCCAACACGCTGAACTACCTCGACATCAAGACCGTGGTGGTCAGCTGCGGCACCTGCTACGACCAGCTCGCCGGCTATGAATTCGACAAGATCTTCCCCGGCTGCCGCATCATCGACATCCACGAATACCTGCTCGAGAAGGGCGTGAAGCTGGAAGGCGTGACCGGTACCCGCTACATGTACCACGATCCCTGCCACACCCCGATCAAGACCATGGACCCGACCAAGCTGGTCAACGACCTGATGGGCGGCAACACCGGTCTGGGCAAGATCGAGAAGAACGAGCGCTGCTGCGGCGAATCGGGCACGCTGGCGGTGACGCGTCCGGATATCTCGACCCAAGTCCGCTTCCGCAAGGAAGAAGAGATGACCAAGGGCGCCGACAAGCTGCGCGCCGACGGCTTTACCGGCGACGTCAAGATCCTGACCAGCTGCCCGTCGTGCCTGCAGGGTTTGTCGCGCTACAAGGAAGATGCCACGGTGCAGGCGGATTACATCGTGATCGAGATGGCGAAGCATCTGCTTGGGGAGAACTGGATGCCTGAGTATGTCGCGAAGGCGAACGCCGGCGGTATCGAGCGGGTGCTGGTTTAAGTCTCGACGATGGCGCGCGTACCCAACTGCCCCTTGTGCGAGACCGATGGCGGCGAACTGGTCTGGATGGGCGACCGCGCCCGCCTGATCCTGGTCGAGCATGACCGCTTCCCGGGCTTCTGCCGCATCGTCTGGAACGATCACGTCGCCGAACTGAGCGACCTGGACGATGCCGACCAGGCCTGGCTGATGCGGCTGGTCGCACGTGTCGAACGGGTGGTGCGCGAGGTCATGGCGCCGGACAAGGTCAACCTGGCGGCCTTTGGCAATATGGTGCCGCACCTGCACTGGCACATCATCCCGCGCTACCGCTGGGACACCCATTTCCCCGAGGCAATCTGGGCCGCGCCGCAGCGCGCGGCGGATGCCGTGCGCGTGCAGGAGCTGGCCAGCCGGCTGCCGGCGCTGCGTACGGCGCTTTCGCTGCTCGAAGCCGGCGACGCCTGAGGGGCGCGCGGAACCCACGCCTGGCCGTGACCGTCTGAATGCTGTTGCCGCCGTGGCCTGCCGCCACGGTATCCAGAACAACAAGCCCGGCCGGCATCCGCTGACGGGCCAAGCACTGCCGCTATGTCCTCCACTCCGACCTCAGTCACCGTACCGGGCCCTGCCGTCCCTGCCAGGGCCCTCAAGATCCAGAGCCGGCTGCGCATGGCTGCCACGTGGGCGCTGATCAAGCCTTACTGGAAATCCGAGGACCGCCTCGCCGGGCTTGGCCTGCTGGCGCTGGTGGTGGTGCTCAACCTCGGCATCGTCTATATCAACGTGCTGCTCAACGAGTGGAACCGCGTGTTCTACAACGCGCTGGAGCAGCGCGACTACGCCTCGTTCAAGGTGCTGCTGCTGCGCTTCTCATGGATCGCGGCGTTCTTCATCGTGGCGGCGATCTCGCGCCAGTACTACACCATGATGCTGCAGATGCGCTGGCGTACCTGGATGACCGGCCGCTTCATGGGCCACTGGCTCGGGCACCAGGCCTATTACCGCATCGAGCAGACCCACACCACCGATAACCCCGACCAGCGTATCGCCGACGATTTGCGCCTGTTCACCGACGGCGCGCTGTCGTTGTCGCTCGGGCTGCTCAATTCGGTGGTGACGCTGCTGTCCTTCGTCGGCATCCTGTGGACGGTATCGGGGCCGATCAGCTTTGCGCTGGGCGGCACCGAGTGGACCATCCCCGGCTATATGGTGTGGTTCGCGGCGGGCTATGCGGTGATCGGCTCGCTGGTGGCGCACGTGGTCGGCCGCCCGCTGATCGGCCTGAACTTCCAGCAGGAACAGTACGAGGCGGATTTCCGTTTCACGCTGGTGCGCCTGCGCGAGAACAGCGAGCCGGTGGCGCTGTACCGCGGCGAGCCCACCGAGCAGGCCGGCCTGCGCGCGCGCTTCGACCGCATCCGCGCCAACTGGAACCAGCTGATGCGCTATACGCGGCGGCTGACCTTTGTCAGTTCCGGCTATGCGCAGTTCGCCATCATCTTCCCGATCCTGGTGGCGGCGCCGCGCTACTTTGCCGGCAAGATGACGCTCGGCGGTCTGATGCAGACCAGCTCTGCCTTCGGCCAGGTACAGGGCGCGCTGTCGTGGTTTGTCGACAGCTACGCCACGCTGGTGGGCTGGAAGGCCGCCGCCAACCGCCTGATCGATTTCCAGGAAGCGATCCGCGTGGCCGAGCGCCAGGACCTGGCGCCGGGCGGCGTGCGCGATATCGAGGTGGAACATACCGGCAAGCCGCAGAATGGCATCACCATCGACGGCCTGGCGCTGGCACTGCCGGTGCGCGCCGCGCGCAGCGCGGCCGTGGGCCAGCGGCCGCTGGTGGCGCCGTTCTCGCTGTCGGTCGCGCCGGGCGAGCGCTGGCTGGTCAGCGGCCCGTCCGGCTGCGGCAAGAGCGTGCTGTTCCGCGCGCTGGCGGGGATCTGGCCGTACGGCAGCGGCACCGTGACCATGCCCGACGGCGCGCGCATGCTGTTCCTGCCGCAGCGCAGCTATCTGCCGATCGGCACGCTGGCCGATGCGCTGGCTTACCCCGACGCCGGCACCGTGCACAGCGCGGAAGCGCTGCAGGCGGCGCTGCGCCAGGCGCGGCTGGCGGCGCTGGCGGACCAGCTCGACGTGTTCGACAACTGGTCGCTGCGGCTTTCGCCGGGCGAGCAGCAGCGTCTAGCCTTTGCGCGCGCGCTGCTGCAGAAGCCCGATTACCTGTTCCTGGACGAGGCTACCAGCGCGCTGGACGAGGAAACCGAAGGCGCCATGTACCGGCTGATGGTGGAGTCGCTGCCGCAGGCGGCCATCATCAGCATCGCCCACCGCAGCACCGTGGCGGCCTATCATCAACGGCGCCTGCGTTACGTGCCGCAGGACGGGGAAGCGGCCCGGGCTGCGCAAGCCGGCGAGCCTGGGGTAAGCTATCGGGTCGTATGCGATGCGTGATGCCGTGCCGTACCGGCAGCATCGCGCGGCAATCACCCCCTCAGGAGCGACCCTAACCGGGCCGCGATCATCATGGCAGGCCTGGAAAAAGACACCCCTCATCCCACCGCGCTGACCGTCCATACGCAATCCCGCGTGCTGGAGATCGGCTTCGACAACGGCCGCAGCTTCCGGCTGCCGTTCGAGCTGCTGCGCGTGTATTCGCCGTCCGCTGAAGTCCAGGGCCACGGCCCGGGGCAGGAAGTGCTGCAGACCGGCAAGCGCGAGGTGGGCGTCAACGCGGTCGAGCCGGTCGGCAACTACGCGATCCTGATCCGCTTTACCGACGGCCACGATACCGGCATCTATTCGTGGGACCTGCTGTACCGCCTCGGCGACAACCAGGATGCGCTCTGGCAGGACTACCTGCAGCGCCTGGAAGCCGCCGGCGCCGACCGCGACACCCCGATGCCCGCCGCCGGCGCTGCCGGCGGCCACGGCTGCGGCCATCACTGAGCCGCGCCGAACCGATTACCCTGGAGTCTGAAAGATGAGTGAAACCCACTTCGGGTTTGAAAAGGTCGACGAAGCGGAAAAGGCCGACAAGGTTGCCGGCGTGTTCCATTCGGTGGCGAGCAAGTACGACGTGATGAACGACCTGATGTCGGGCGGCATGCACCGGCTCTGGAAGATGTTCACCATCGCCCAGGCTGGCGTGCGCCCCGGCCACAAGGTGCTGGACATCGCCGGCGGCACCGGCGACCTGGCCAAGGCGTTCGCGAAGCAGGCCGGTCCGACCGGAGAGGTCTGGCTGACCGACATCAACGAGTCGATGCTGCGCGTGGGCCGCGACCGGCTGCTGAACAAGGGTATCGTCACCCCGGTGTGCCTGTGCGACGCCGAGCGCATCCCGTTCCCGGACAACCATTTCGACCTGGTGACCGTGGCCTTCGGCCTGCGCAACATGACGCACAAGGATGCCGCGCTGGCCGAGATGCGCCGCGTGGTCAAGCCGGGCGGCAAGGTCATGGTGCTGGAGTTCTCCAAGGTGTGGAAACCCCTGGAGAAGGCCTACGACGTCTATTCTTTCAAGGTGCTGCCGTGGCTGGGTGAGCGGGTGGCAGGGGATGCCCCCAGCTATCGCTATCTCGCGGAATCGATCAGAATGCATCCAGACCAGGCTTCACTTGTACGCTTGATGGAACATGCCGGCCTGGAAAATGTCGAATACTTCAATCTGACGGCCGGAGTGGTGGCGCTCCACGTCGGGCGCAAGTATTAAGAAGACTTGAAATCGCCATGCCTCGCCCGCATATAGGGTGAAACTGACAGGGGATAGCAGAATATGTCGTCATTTCGTGGGAAATTCCTGGTTGGGTCGCTGATCACCGCGATTGCCTTGGGAGTAATGTTCGACGCCAATGCCAAGCGCATGGGCGGTTCGCGCAGCATCGGCAAGCAATCTGAGTCGGTCACGCAGCGCCAGCAGGCGCCGCAGCCCACTTCGCCGACCCAGCAGGCGCAGCAGCCCGCACAACAGGCAGCTCCGGCAACGGCCGGTGCGGCCGGCGCGGCCGCGGCCGCGGCGCCCAAGCGCAACTGGGGCGGCATCCTGGGCGGCATCGCCGCCGGCCTGGGTATCGGCTGGCTTCTGTCGCACTTCGGTCTGGGCGGGGCGGCACTGAGCTTCCTGTCCAATCTGATCCTGATCGCGCTGGTGGCGTTCGCCGCGATCTGGCTGATCCGCAAGTTCCGTGGCGGCAGCAAGCGCACCCAGCAGCCGGCCTACGCCGGCGCCGGCAACGCGCCGAACCTGGGCCGCAGCGCCGAGCCCATGTTCCGCGGCGAGCCGACGCCTGTGTCTTCGGGTAGCCCGGCAGGCCCGGCCGCCAATACGGTACTGCCGGCAGCATCGGCAGCCCCGGTCGCGGCCGATGCGGTGGCCCAGCAGCCGTGGGGCGTGCCGGCCGACTTCGATACCGAAGCCTTCCTGCGCAACGCCAAGGTTCATTTCGTGCGCCTGCAGGCCGCGTGGGATGCAGGCAACCTGGACGACATCCGCGAGTTCACCACGCCGGAGATGTTCGCCGAGATCAAGATGGACCTGGCCGACCGCGGCGCCGAGGTCAACAAGACCGACGTGGTCACGCTGGAAGCCCAGCTGCTCGGCATCGAGTCGGCTGCGGCCCAGCATATCGCCAGCGTGCGCTTCTCGGGCATGATCCGCGAGAAGTCCGGCGAGGCGGCCCAGCCGTTCGGCGAGGTCTGGAACCTGGCCAAGCCTGCCAGCGGCACCGGCGGCTGGCTGCTGGCCGGCATCCAGCAAGAGTCCTGATGCCGCACCCCGCGGCGGTGATGCGCCGGGGGGAGTAGCTTAGAATGGAGGCCCACGCGAAAGCGTGGGCCTTTTTTTGTTTGGGACGCCCGACCTGCGGCGTCGCTGCCTGCCCGCCAACCGCGCTGTCATGAATACTCTGCCTTCCGCCCTGGCCATGCCCGCCATCTCGGCGCTGAACCACCTGCTTGAGCAGGAGCCGTGGGCCCGCAACCAGCTCACGCCGTTTGCCGGGCGCGTGATCCGCTTCGATGCGGCCGCCTTCGTGCTGTCGCTGAAGGTGACGGAGCACGGCTGCACCGAACCAGCGCCCGAGGCCGAGGCGCCCGCGGTGACGCTGCGTGTGCCGGTGCAGCAGTGGCCGCTGGTGGCCGCCGACGTGGCCGAAGGCGGCCAGGCCGCCGCCATGCGCCATGTCCGCATCGAGGGCGACGCCGAGCTGGCCAACACCATCTCGACGCTGGCGCGCAACCTGCGCTGGGACGCCGCCGAAGACCTGTCGCGCGCGCTGCGCGGCATCCTGGGCGGGCCGGTGAGCGACAGCGTGGCGCAGCGCGTGGTCGACGGCGCGCGCCAGGTGCATGAGCAGGCCACGCGCGTGGGCCGCGCCCTGGTCGACAACGTCACCGACTACCTGCTGGACGAGCATCCGACCCTGGTGCGCCACGCCGCGCTCGATGCCTTCGGCACCGACGTGGGCCGGCTGCGCGACAGCCTGGCCCGGCTCGAAAAACGGCTGGAGCGGCTGGAGCGCGCCGGC
>NZ_KB944502.1:0-88580 GCF_000389805.1 Cupriavidus sp. GA3-3 | reverse complement strand
GCTGGAGCGCGCCGGCCCGCCGCCGGCTTCCGGACAGTCGGGCCAGTCCGGCAAGCTGCCGTCGCCGCACCGCTGAGCCGGCCGCGCCCCGATCCCATCCACCAACAACATGACTGCCTGCCCGGCCCTGTGAAGACTCCCGAATGACCCGCCTCCTGCGCCTTGGCAAGATTCTCTTCGTCATCCTCTATTACGGCCTGGACGAGCTGGTGCTCTCGGGCTTCAGCAGCCGCAGGATCCGCTTCCTGGTACGCGTCATCACCATCGGGCGCAAGCTCGAGATGCCGCGCGGCGAGCGCCTGCGGCTGGCGCTGACGCGGCTGGGCCCGATCTTCGTCAAGTTCGGCCAGGTGCTGTCGACCCGGCGCGACCTGATGCCGGCGGACATTGCCGACGAACTGGCCAAGCTGCAGGACCAGGTGCCGCCGTTCGATTCGGTGGTGGCGGTGAAGATCATCGAGCGCGCGCTGGGGCGGCCGCTGGACCAGCTGTTCGAGACCTTCGAGCACCAGCCGGTGGCCAGCGCCTCGATCGCACAGGTGCACTTCGCCACGCTCAAGGGCGGCCCCTGCCACGGCCGCGAGGTCGCGGTGAAGGTGCTGCGCCCGGGCATGCTGCCGGTAATCGACAGCGACCTGGCGCTGATGCGCGACATGGCCACCTGGCTGGAACGCTTCTGGGCCGACGGCAAGCGCCTGAAGCCGCGCGAGGTGGTGGCCGAGTTCGACAAGTATCTGCACGACGAACTCGACCTGATGATCGAGGCGGCCAATGCCAGCCAGCTGCGCCGCAACTTTGCCGACACCAGCCTGCTGCTGGTGCCCGAGGTGTTCTGGGACTGGTGCAGCAGCACCGTGTTCGTGATGGAGCGCATGCACGGCATCCCGATCTCGCGCACCGAGTCGCTCAAGGCCGCCGGCGTGGACATGCACCAGCTGGCGGAAGAGGGTGTCGAGATCTTCTTCACCCAGGTGTTCCGCGACGGCTTCTTCCATGCCGACATGCACCCGGGCAATATCCTGGTGTCGGTGCAGCCCGAGACCTTCGGCCGCTATATCGCGCTGGACTTCGGCATCGTCGGCGCGCTGTCCGAGTTCGACAAGAACTACCTGGCGCAGAATTTCATCGCCTTCTTCCGGCGCGACTACCACCGCGTAGCACTGCTGCACGTGGAGTCCGGCTGGGTGCCGCCAGACACCCGTGTCGAAGAGCTGGAAAGCGCCGTGCGCGCCTGCTGCGAGCCGTACTTCGACAAGCCGCTCAAGGAAATCTCGCTGGGCATGGTGCTGATGCGCCTGTTCCAGACCTCGCGCCGCTTCAATGTCGAGATCCAGCCGCAGCTGGTGCTGCTGCAGAAGACGCTGCTCAATATCGAAGGCCTGGGCCGCCAGCTCGACCCCGACCTGGACCTGTGGAAGACCGCCAAGCCTTTCCTGGAACGCTGGATGCACGAGCAGGTGGGCTGGAAGGGCGCCTGGGAGCGGGTCAAGGTGGAGGCGCCGCTGTGGGCCAAGATGCTGCCCGACTTCCCGCGCCTGGCGCACCAGTTCCTGGAGCGGCGCGCGCTGACCAGCAACGGCGAGCAGGACAAGCTGCTGGCGATGCTGGTGGTGGAGCAGCGCCGCACCAACCGGCTGCTCGGCACCGGGCTGCTGTTGCTGGGCGGCTTTGTCGCCGGCATCGTGCTGACGCATGTGCTGGGCTGGGCGGGCTACTGGTAGCGCACCCAGGCTGATCCATTTTTGAGGTGACCATGAGCGACCCTGCCAAGCCCGTGCCGACCTTCGCCACCCGCAACGCCGCCGACCCGGCATTCTGGGACGAGCGTTTCGAACAGGGCTTCACGCCCTGGGACCAGGGCGGCGTGCCCGAGGAATTCCGGCAGTTCATTGAAGGCCGTGCCCCATGTCCGACCCTGGTGCCAGGCTGTGGCAACGGCTGGGAGGCCGCGTGGCTGTTCGAGCGTGGCTGGCCGGTGACGGCAATCGACTTCTCGCCGCAGGCGGTGGCGTCGGCGCGGCAAACTCTGGGGCCGGCGGGGGTAGTGGTGCAGCAGGGCGATTTCTTTGCCTTCACGCCGCAGCCGCCGTGCGAGCTGATCTACGAACGGGCCTTCCTGTGCGCGCTGCCGCCGGCGATGCGGGCCGACTATGCCGCCCGGGTCGCGCAACTGCTGCCGCCGGGCGGCCTGCTGGCCGGCTACTTCTACCTCGGCGAAAACCGCGGCGGGCCGCCGTTCGCGATGCCGGCCGAGGCGCTGGACGCGCTGCTGGCACCGGCCTTCGAGCGACTTGAGGACCGGCCCACGGCCGCGCCGCTGCCGGTGTTCCAGGGGCAGGAGCGCTGGCAGGTCTGGCGCCGCCGGTCCGGCTGAAGCAGCCGCCGGCCAGCCCTTGTGGCGCAGGCGATGCTCCGCGTGGCGCATTTGCGCCAGCGGGGAATTTTTTTCGTCCACGCTGGTCTGCGTCGCTATAATCCGCGTTTTGATTCGGCTACGACCGCAGCCCCGGCCGCGTTTTCCGCCCAGCGCGAGAACTCCAGGCAGCTCGATATGCGGCCCCGACCGATGAATTGGACTCCGGGCAGATGCGCGCAAGCAACGTGCACTCATGCGCCGCCCGGCATTCGGTTTCTCGCCACAAGGGCACTTCTGCATAGGGCAGCGGCATGCTGATCTGGTTCGTCATCATCTACTGGGTAATCTCGGTCGGCATCGGCCTGTGGGCGGCGCTGCGGGTACGCAACACCACCGATTTCGCCGTCGCCGGGCGCAGCCTGCCATTCCATATCGTCACCGCCACCGTCTTCGCCACCTGGTTCGGCTCGGAGACGGTGCTGGGCATCCCCGCCGTATTCCTCAAGGAAGGCCTGTCGGGCGTGGTCTCCGACCCCTTCGGCTCGTCGCTGTGCCTGATCCTGGTGGGCCTGTTCTTCGCCCGGCCGCTGTACCGGATGAACCTGCTGACCATCGGCGACTACTACCACAACCGCTATGGCCGGCTGGCCGAGGTGCTGACCACGCTGTGCATCGTGGTGTCCTACCTGGGCTGGGTGGCGGCGCAGATCAAGGCGCTCGGGCTGGTGTTCTATACCGTCTCGGACGGCGCGCTGTCGCAGGAGGCCGGCATGATGATCGGCGCAGCCAGCGTGCTGGTCTATACGCTGTTCGGCGGAATGTGGTCGGTGGCCATCACCGACTTCATCCAGATGATCATCATCGTGATCGGCATGCTCTATATCGGCTACGAGGTCAGCGGCCAGGCCGGCGGCGTCACGGCGGTGGTGTCGCACGCGGCCGCGGCCGGCAAGTTCGAGTTCCTGCCGTCGCTGGATTTCATACAGATCATCGGCTTCGCGGCGGCGCTGTTCACCATGATGCTGGGCTCGATCCCGCAGCAGGACGTGTTCCAGCGCGTGACCTCGTCGCGCACCGAGCAGATCGCCGGGCGCGCCTCAGTGCTGGGCGGCGTGCTGTACTTCTGCTTCGCCTTTATCCCGATGTTCCTGGCGTATTCGGCCACGCTGATCGACCCCGGCATGGTGGCCAGGTACATCGACACCGATTCGCAGCTGATCCTGCCGAAGCTGATCCTGCAGCACGCACCGATGTTCGCCCAGGTGATGTTCTTCGGCGCGCTGCTGTCGGCGATCAAGAGTTGCGCGTCGGCCACGCTGCTGGCGCCGTCGGTGACCTTTGCCGAGAACATCCTGCGCCCGTACTTCCGCCACCTCGACGACCGGCAGTTCCTGCGCGTGATGCAGACCGTGGTGCTGGTATTCACCGCGCTGGTGACGCTGTTCGCACTTAACTCGCACCTGTCGATCTTCCATATGGTCGAAAATGCCTATAAGGTCACCCTGGTCTCGTCCTTCGTGCCATTGGCCTTCGGCATGTTCTGGAAGCACGCCACCCGCCAGGGCGGGCTGGCGGCGATCCTGCTGGGCCTGTCCTCCTGGCTGACCTGCGAGCTGGCCTTTGCCGATGCCGTGGTGCCGCCGCAAATGGTGGGCCTGCTGTTCTCGATCAGCGGCATGGTGATCGGTTCACTGCTGCCGCAGTGGATTGCAGATCACGCGCCGGTCAAGGAAGTGCATATCGCCTGACGGCCCGGGGTCTGCCACCCCCTCATTTCCGGCGATCAGGCGGCCCCGGAACGGTTTATAATTCAAGGCTTTGCATCGTCGCACGGGAATTTCCCGCGGCCGCCATGGCCCGCGCCGATGTCCGCCTTTGTACCAATTCCGAAGTTTTCTCGCGAAATAACACCATGCCGATCTATGCCTACCGTTGCGACGCCTGCGGCCACGGGCGCGATGTGCTGCAGAAAATGAGCGATGCCCCGCTGACGGACTGCCCGTCGTGCGGCACCGCCGGCGCGTTCAAGAAACAGCTGACCGCTGCTGGTTTCCAGCTCAAGGGCTCGGGCTGGTACGTGACCGACTTCCGCGGCGGCAGCGCCGGCGCGCCGGCAGCGACCGGCGCCGCTGGTGGCGCCGCTGCAGCGGCGGCCAGCACCCCGGCGGCGGCTGAATCGCCGGCCAGTCCTGCCTCGTCCGCTTCGGCCACGCCCGCGGCAGCCGGCGGCTGCGGCAGCGCCTGCGCCTGCCATTGAGCCGGACCCGCCCCGTGGTTGCCAAGAAGACTTCCGCCCTGAAAACCTGGTTCCTGACCGGGCTGCTGGTGCTGGTGCCGCTGGGCATCACGCTGTGGGTGCTCAGCCTGATCATCGGCACGATGGACCAGAGCCTGGCGCTGCTGCCCGAGGCCTGGCGCCCGGACCGGCTGATGTTCGGCAAGCGCGTGACGGGCCTGGGCGCCATCCTCACGCTGCTGGTGATCCTGCTGGTCGGCCTGCTGGCGCATAACTTCATCGGCCAGCGCCTGGTGCGCTGGTGGGAAGCGCTGCTGGGCCATATCCCGGTGGTGGGCCCGATCTACACCAGCGTCAAGCAGGTCTCGGACACGCTGCTGTCGTCCTCGGGCAACGCCTTCCGCAAGGCGCTGCTGGTGCAGTACCCGCGCGAGGGCTCGTGGACCATCGCCTTCCTGACCGGGCGCCCCGGCGGCGACGTGCAGAACCACCTGCAGGGCGAATACGTCAGCGTCTACGTGCCGACCACGCCGAATCCGACCTCGGGCTTCTTCCTGATGATGCCCAAGGCCGACACCATCGAACTCGACATGACCGTCGACGCCGCGCTCAAGTACATCGTCTCGATGGGCGTGGTGGCACCGGCGGAATTGCCGCGCAAGAACGGCAGCATGTCCCGGCCGGCAGCCCCGGCCAATCCGGCCGGCAGGGCCAGCAGCGAGGAAACGGTCGAGACGACCGATCCTTAAGCATCCAATCTGATCACGGGCCGCCCGATGTGCTTCGGGCGGCCGCGTTTTACCGGGAATCTCCTTATGTCCTCCATGCGTACTCACTACTGCGGTCTGGTGACCGAACAATTCTCGGGCCAGGAAGTGGCCCTGACCGGCTGGGTCCAGCGCCGCCGCGACCATGGCGGCGTGATCTTCATCGACCTGCGCGACCGCGAAGGCCTGGTGCAGGTGGTGTGCGACCCGGACCGCCCCGAGATGTTCAAGGCCGCCGAAGAGATCCGCAATGAGTTCTGCATCCGCGTCACCGGCAAGGTCCGTCCGCGCCCGGCCGGCACCGAGAACGCCAACCTGACCTCGGGCAAGATCGAGGTGCTGTGCCATGAACTGACCGTGCTGAACCCGTCGGTCACGCCCCCGTTCCAGCTCGACGACGACAACCTGTCGGAAACCACGCGCCTGACGCACCGCGTGCTGGACCTGCGCCGCCCGCAGATGCAGTACAACCTGCGCCTGCGCTACAAGGTGGCGATGGAAGTGCGCAAGTTCCTCGATGCGCAGGGCTTTATCGACATCGAGACCCCGATGCTGGGCAAGAGCACGCCCGAAGGCGCGCGCGACTACCTGGTGCCGTCGCGGGTCAACCCGGGCCATTTCTTCGCGCTGCCGCAGTCGCCGCAGATCTTCAAGCAGATGCTGATGGTCTCCGGCTTCGACCGCTACTACCAGATCACCAAGTGCTTCCGCGACGAAGACCTGCGCGCCGACCGCCAGCCGGAATTCACGCAGATCGACTGCGAGACCTCGTTCCTGACCGAGCAGGAGATCCGCGACCTGTTCGAGGACATGATGCGCACGGTGTTCAAGAACGCCATCGACGTCGACCTGGACGCCAGGTTCCCGGTGATGGAGTTCCGCGAGGCCATGGCCCGCTTCGGCTCGGACAAGCCTGACCTGCGCGTCAAGCTGGAATTCACCGAGCTGACCGAGGTGATGAAGGACGTCGACTTCAAGGTGTTCTCGAGCCCCGCCAACAGCGACAACGGCCGCGTGGTCGGCCTGCGCGTGCCGGGCGGCGGTGCGATCTCGCGCGGCGAGATCGACGCCTACACCCAGTTCGTCGGCATCTACGGCGCCAAGGGACTGGCCTGGATCAAGGTCAACGAAGTGGCCAAGGGCCGCGACGGCCTGCAATCGCCGATCGTCAAGAACCTGCACGACGCCGCCATTGCCGAGATCCTCAAGCGCACCGGCGCCCAGGACGGCGACATCATCTTCTTCGGCGCCGACAAGGCCAAGGTGGTCAACGACTCGATCGGCGCGCTGCGCCTGAAGATCGGCCACTCTGACTTCGGCAAGGCCAACGGCCTGTTCGAAGACACCTGGAAGCCGCTGTGGGTGGTCGACTTCCCGATGTTCGAGTACGACGAGGAAGACGCGCGCTGGGTGGCCATGCACCACCCGTTCACCAGCCCCAAGGACGAGCACCTGGAATACCTGGAGACCGACCCGGGCAAGTGCCTGGCCAAGGCCTACGACATGGTGCTGAACGGCTGGGAAATGGGCGGCGGCTCGGTGCGGATTTTCCGTTCGGACATCCAGAGCAAGGTGTTCCGCGCGCTCAACATCAATGACGATGAAGCCCGCGCCAAGTTCGGCTACCTGCTGGACGCGCTGCAGTACGGCGCGCCTCCGCACGGCGGCCTGGCCTTCGGCCTGGACCGCATCGTCACGATGATGGCCGGCGCCGACTCGATCCGCGACGTGATCGCCTTCCCGAAGACCCAGCGCGCCCAGGACCTGCTGACCCAGGCCCCGAGCTCGGTCGACGAGAAGCAACTGCGCGAACTGCACATCCGCCTGCGCGCCACGGAGCCCAAGCCGACGGCCTGAGTTGCCTGAAGTCCGCAAGGAAGCCGCGCGATTGCGCGGCTTTTTTGCTTTATGCGCAACGTCTGGGCGCCTGCGCTGTGAGGCGCGCGGCGCATTGGTTTCGATTTGTTACCGGTCGGAACGAAGGGCGCCGCGGCGGGGTCTGCTCTCTTTGACACGTAATTTGCCGAGCGGCCTCGCAATGAAGGCTTCCGGCACTCGGGAGGAAATTCGTGACCCTGGATATCGACCTGATCCGCCAGTTCCTGCTGGCCCATGACCAAACCATCCTGACCTGGCTGGTGGCCGGACTGGTGATGATGCTGCTGGCGCGCTTCGAGCTGCGCCGCGCCGTGCGCCGCTCGGCGCAGGCCATGTCTGAATCGGTGGCCACCACGGTGGCCGCCTGCGTGCCCGACATCGCCCATGCGGTGCAGTCGGCCGCGCCCGCCGCGGCGGCCGAGCCGGTGGAAATGCAGCGTGCCGAAGCGCTGCGCCGGCTGGCGCTGGATACCGTCGGCGTGGTCATGACGCGCGGGCGCTGGCTGGACGAGCTCGGCAACCTGCGCCTGGCCGACGACGCCTTGCTGGCCGGCCAGCGCGCCGACGGCGCCGACCCGCTGCTGGTGGTGGCGCCGCAGCCGGTGGTGCAGGCCTACCTGGATGCGCAGCGCGTGTTCGAGGACGAGGCCGCGCAGGTGCAGGCACTGCGCCGCGACGCCCAGCGCGTGCAGGAGGCGCTGCAGGCCCTGGACGCCGAGGTTGCCCATATCGAGCAGGAAACCGGCAGCATCGTGCTGCGTTTCGAGCAGGTCAACGCGCAGGCGGCGCAGGGCATGGATGGCGGCGATTACCAGCGCTTCCTGATCCAGAAGTACAACTCGCTGGGACAGCGCGAGAAGGAAATCGCGCTGGAGCGCACGCGGCTGCAGGGCGAGGTCCGGCACCGCGCCGACGCGCTGGCCACGCACGCGCATGGCGCGTCCAAGCGCTACCGCCAGGCGCTGGCGCCGCTGATGGACCAGCTGCGTGCCGCCTGGGGCCACGGCGATTCGCCCCAGGTGTTCGACACCTGGCAGCGCACTGCCGCCGACGAGCCGTACCTGGCACCCCGTGCCACCTATGGCACGCGCAGCGCCGCCTGAAGGCCGCCGAGGGTCGACCCGGGCGTGCGCCGCCACGCTTTCGCGTGGCAACGTGGCACGGCTGCGCTATCCTTGGGTTTGTCCTTTCGCCCAGACCCATGTCCTACAAGATCCCGGAATCCGTGCTGGTGGTGATTTACACGCCAGATCTTCAAGTCTTGCTGCTGGAACGCGCCGATCGCCCGGGGTTCTGGCAGTCCGTGACCGGCAGCCTCGACACCCTGGACGAACCCCTGGCCCTGACCGCCGCGCGTGAAGTGGCCGAGGAAACCGGCATCATCGCCGGCGAGCACCAGCTGACCGACTGGGCCCACACCATCCAGTACGAGATCTACCCGCAGTGGCGCCACCGCTACGCCGAAGGCGTCACGCGCAATACCGAGCACTGGTTCGGGCTGCGCGTGCAGCAGGCGCTGCCGGTGACGCTGGCGCCACGCGAACACCTGCAATACCAGTGGCTGCCGTGGGAGCAGGCGGCGCAGCAATGCTTTTCCAGCAGCAATGCCGAGGCCATCCGCCAGCTCGCCTGGCGCGCGGCCGGGGCTGGCGCTGGCGAGCGGCAGGCGGTATACGGAGCGCAGCCATGAAGCTGCGCGTGGTCACCTACAACATCCACAAGGGAGTGACCGGCATCTCGCGGCGCCCGCGCATCCAGAACGTGCGCGCCGGCCTGCATGCGATGGATGCGGACATCGTCTTCCTGCAGGAAGTGCAGGACCGCAACGACCGGCTGGTGGCCGCGGCGCTGTTCGATCCGGAGCATACGCAGCTCAACTACCTGGCCACTGACGCCTATCCGCACTCGGTCTACGGCCGCAACGCGGTCTATGACTACGGCCATCACGGCAACGCGATCCTGTCGCGCCACCCGATCCTGATGTCCGAAAACCTGGATATTTCCGACCACCGCTTCGAGCAGCGCGGGCTGCTGCATGCGGTGGCGGATGTGCACGGGGTGGAAACCCACCTGATCTGCGTGCATTTCGGCCTGTTCGCGCGCAGCCGCGTGCGCCAGGCCGAGGCCCTGGTGGAGCGTGTGCGCAACGTGGTGCCCGCGGGCATGCCGCTGGTGATCGCCGGCGACTTCAACGACTGGAACCACCGGCTCGATGCGCAGATCTGCAATACGCTGGGCGCGGTCGAGGCCTCGCACGCGCGCGGTGCGCGGCTGCATACCTTCCCCAGCCATATGCCGTGGTGGCAGCTCGACCGCATCTATGTGCGCGGCTACGAGATCGAGCGCGCGCATGCGCTGACCGGCCGCGACTGGGCGCAGCGCTCGGATCACGTGCCGCTAGTGGCGGAACTGGGGCATCCGCGGGGCGAGCTGGCCATGCCCGCGGAGCCCGCCGGCAAGGCCGCCTGAATTCAGCGCGCGCTGTCCGGATAGTCGCGGATGAAGGCGAACACCGCCTGCGGGTCGTTCAGGTCCAGCACCGGCAGCGCGGTCATGGCAGCGACCGCGGCAGGGTCGTCGCTTGCCACCGCCACCACGCCTGGCACCTCGTCCCACAGCGGCGTGCGCCCCAGTGCCGGGCGATATACCTCCAGCTTGGGAAAATCACTGCGCTTGTAGCCCTCCACCAGCACCAGTTCGGTGTCGGCCGGCAGCACGGCGAGCGCATCGTCCAGTTCGGGCGAGGGCACCGCTTCCGGGTAGTGGCGCATCAGCGTCAGGTGGCGCGCGCCGACCAGCACGACATTGGCGCAGCCGGCCTCGCGCATGCGCCAGGAGTCCTTGCCGGGCGTGTCGGGGTCAAAGCCGTGATGGGTATGCTTGACGCCGGCCACGCGCAGGCCGGCGGCGACGAAACAGGGGATGAGCTGGTCCAGCAGCGTGGTCTTGCCGCTGCCGGACGATCCGGTAATGCCGAATACCTTCACAATGGGTTCCGTGGGGGCGTCAGTCGTCGCTTGCCCGTCGCTGGCTGCGCGGGCAAGCATCAGTCTCGACGATAGCAGAGATGCGCCTGCCAATGTGCGCGCGGCGCCTTGCGCCCGGCAATCTGTCCGATAATCACGGCATGTCACGGATCTCCCACTCCGCTCATGCCGACACCCGCGCGCACGACCCCGCAGCGGCCGGCGACCACGCGCCGCGCCGCCACATGCTGCGCTGGACCTGGCGCCGCGGCAAGCCCACCACCGGCAATGCGGTGCGGCTGCTGCACGGCGGCCAGGACTTCTTCCCCGCGCTGATCGCCGCCATCGACCAGGCCGCGTTCCAGGTGATGCTGGAAACCTACATTTATGCCAATGACGAGGTCGGCCGCGCGGTCAGCGACGCGCTGATCCGCGCCGCCGCGCGCGGCGTGACCGTGCGCGTGACCGTGGACGGATTCGGCGCCGGCGACATGCCCGCCGAGCTGGCCGCGCGGCTGCGCGCCGGCGGCGTGCAACTGCGCGTATTCCGCATGCTGCGCGGCTTCCGGCTGGCGCGGCGCCACCTGCGCCGGCTGCACCGCAAGCTGGCGGTGATCGACCGGCGCGTGGCTTTTGTCGGCGGCATCAATATCATCGACGACCACAACCACGGCCCGTTCGAAGGCGCCAACCTGGGGCCGCGCTATGACTTCGCGGTGCAGGTCGGCGGCCCGCTGGTGGACGGCATCGCGCTGTCCGCCGAGCGGCTCTGGTGGCGCTTGTCGCTGCGCGATATGCACGGCACCGAACGCGCCGCCGCGGTGGCCGACTACCCGCTGGTCACCGACCTGCCGCCGCGCCCGGAAGCCGCGGGCGGCGTACGCGCCGCGCTGCTGCTGCGCGATAACCTGCGCAACCGCCGCACCATCGAGCGCGAATACCTGCGCGCGCTGGGCGCCGCGCGCCACGACGTGATCCTTGCCAACGCCTACTTCCTGCCTGGCCACAAGATGCGGCGCGCGCTGCTGGCCTGCCGCGCGCGCGGCGTGCGCGTGCGGCTGCTGCTGCAGGGGCGGGTCGAATACCGGCTGCAGCACTACGCCACCCATGCGCTGTATGCCTCGCTGCTGGAGGCCGGCGTCGAGATCTACGAGTATGCCGAGAGCTTCCTGCACGCCAAGGTGGGCGTGGTCGACGAGACCTGGGCCACGGTCGGGTCGAGCAATATGGACCCGTTCAGCCTGCTGCTCGCGCGCGAAGCCAACGTCGCCGTTTATGATGCGGCCTTCGCCGCTGAACTGCGCACCGCGCTGGAATACGCCATTGCGCACCGCAGCGTGCGCGTGATGCCCGAGGTGCATGCGCGCCGCTCGCCGCTGCACCGGCTGGCCAACTGGGCGGCCTATATGCTGCTGCGCCTGGGTGTCGTCATTGCCGGTGTCGCGGGGCGCTACTGAACGACAGCCGCGAACGCGGTGTGCGTTTGCTGCCATGCGGCAGGGCGTTCGCTGCAACCGGTCGCGGCGCAAGCCATGACCGACATGACGGACATGCTGCATTGCAGTCCGTTTAGAAACAGCGGTCTAATTAAAAGCTTGATGGTCGGCTGCTGCGCCAGAATAATCTGAACGACCGTTCTTTTTTGGCTTAGACTGCGTGCATTCACGGTATGCACCGGCAAATCCGCCGGTTCGGCCGCAAGCAAATAATGCAACGTCAGGGTCATACGCGGGGCCGCAGCAGGGCCCCGCAGAACGGAGAAAAAACATGCGACACCAGTCAGCCCGTCTCGAATCCGCCGCCGCCTCCCCCGCGCCAATGCGCAAGGGTGAAATGACGCGCGTGGCGATTCTGGATGCCGCACTGGAATTGTCGTCCCGCGACGGGCTCGAAGGTCTGACCATCGGGCTGCTCGCGGAACGCATGCAGATGAGCAAGAGCGGTGTCTTCGCGCATTTCGGTTCGCGCGAAGACCTGCAGGTGGAGGTGGTGCGGGAGTATCACCGCCGGTTCGAGCAGGAGGTGTTCTATCCCTCGCTGCAGGAGCCGCGCGGCCTGCCCCGGCTATGGTCGATGGTGCGGCGCTGGATGGAGAAGCGCATCCAGGAAGTGACGACTGGATGCATCTACATCAGCGGCGCCGTGGAGTACGACGACCGTGCCGGCAGCCTGGTGCGTGACGAGCTGGTCAAGAGCGTCACCATCTGGCGGGCAGCGCTCACGCGCGCCATCAACCAGGCGCGGGAGGAAGGGCACCTGCGCGCGGACTGCGATCCGCGCCTGATGCTGTTCGAGATGTACAGCCTTGAACTAGGCTTGCATCATGACGCCCGTTTCCTGCGCCTGCCTGACAGTGCCGAGCTTGCCATGGTCGCGCTCAACAAGCTGATTCAGTCTTACCGTACCTGAGGTCGCCCCGGTCGGACCGTATCGCGCAAGCGGGACGGGCGGCGTGGCGGCATCGCACAACTCCAAGGAGTCTCAGATGGGCCAGTACACCGCACCGTTGCGCGACATGCAGTTCGTGCTCCATGAACTGCTCGGCGCCGAAGCCGAACTCAAGGCGATGCCGCCGCACGCGGACATCGACGCGGACACCATCAACCAGGTCATCGAGGAAGCCGGCAAGTTCTGCTCGGACGTGGTGTTCCCGCTCAACCAGGTGGGCGACCGCGAAGGCTGCACCTACGTCGGCGACGGCGTGGTCAAGGCTCCCACCGGCTTCAAGGAAGCCTACCAGCAGTATGTCGAGGCCGGCTGGCCGGCGCTGGCGTGCGATCCCGAGTTCGGCGGCCAGGGCCTGCCGATCGTGATCAACAATGTGGTCTACGAGATGCTGAACTCGGCCGGCCAGGCCTGGACCATGTACCCGGGCCTGTCGCACGGCGCGTACGAGGCGCTGCACGCGCACGGCACGCCAGAACTGCAGCAGACCTACCTGCCCAAGCTGGTCTCCGGCGTGTGGACCGGCACCATGTGCCTGACCGAGCCGCACTGCGGCACCGACCTCGGCATCCTGCGTTCCAAGGCAGAGCCGCAGGCCGACGGTTCCTACCTGATCTCGGGCACCAAGATCTTCATCTCGGCCGGCGAGCACGACATGGCCGAGAACATCATCCACCTGGTGCTGGCACGCCTGCCGGACGCGCCGGGCGGCACCAAGGGCATCTCGCTGTTCGTGGTGCCCAAGTTCATCCCCGATGCCAACGGCAACCCGGGCGAGCGCAACGGCATCAAGTGCGGCTCGATCGAGCACAAGATGGGCATCCACGGCAACGCCACCTGCGTGATGAACCTGGACGGCGCGCGCGGCTGGATGGTGGGCGAGCCCAACAAGGGCCTGAACGCCATGTTCGTGATGATGAACGCCGCGCGCCTGGGCGTGGGCGCGCAGGGCCTGGGGCTGACCGAAGTGGCGTACCAGAACTCGCTGGCCTACGCCAAGGACCGCCTGCAGATGCGCGCGCTGACCGGCCCGAAGGCGCCGGACAAGCCCGCCGACCCGATCATCGTGCACCCGGACGTGCGCCGCATGCTGCTGACGCAGAAGGCCTACGCCGAAGGCGGCCGCGCCTTCAGCTACTGGACCGCGCTGCAGATCGACCGCGAGTTGTCGCACCCTGACGAAGCCGTGCGCAAGCAGGCCGGCGACCTGGTCGCGCTGCTCACGCCGGTGATCAAGGCCTTCCTGACCGACAACGCCTTCACGTCCACCAATGAGGGCATGCAGGTGTTCGGCGGCCACGGCTATATCGCCGAGTGGGGCATGGAGCAGTATGTGCGCGATGCGCGCATCAACATGATCTACGAAGGCACCAACACCATCCAGGCGCTGGACCTGCTGGGCCGCAAGATCCTGGGCGACATGGGCGCCAGGATGAAGGCCTTCGGCAAGATCGTGCAGGAATTCGTTGAAGCCGAAGGCACCAACGAAGCCATGCAGGAGTTCATCAACCCGCTCGCCGACATTGGCGACAAGGTGCAGAAGCTGACCATGGAAATCGGCATGAAGGCGATGGGCAATGCCGACGAGGTGGGCGCTGCCGCGGTGCCGTACCTGCGCGTGGTGGGCCACCTGGTGTTCTCATACTTCTGGGCCCGCATGGCCAAGATCGCGCTGGAGAAGGAAGCGAGCGGCGACAAGTTCTACACCGCCAAGCTGGCCACGGCACGCTTCTACTTTGCCAGGCTGCTGCCGGAAACCGCCGCCGAGATCCGCAAGGCGCGCGCCGGTTCGGCCACGCTGATGGCGCTGGACGCAGACCTGTTCTGAGTCGACTCTACCCGTCGTTCCCGGCCGGGAACGACGGCTTCGCATCTGTCTAACGCTCACTAATCCAGGAGCGAGCATGTCCAATTTCATCGTCAAGAAGGTCGCCGTGCTGGGTGCCGGCGTCATGGGGGCGCAGATCGCCGCCCACCTGATCAATGCGCGCGTGCCGGTGGTGCTGTTCGACCTTCCCGCCAAGGAAGGCCCCAAGAACGGCATCGCGCTGCGCGCCATCGAGAACCTGAAGAAGCTCTCGCCCGCGCCGCTGGGCATTAAGGAAGAGGCCGGCCTGATCCAGGCGGCCAACTACGAGGACGACATCGCGCTGCTCAAGGAATGCGACCTGGTGATCGAGGCGATCGCCGAGCGCATGGACTGGAAGCACGACCTGTACAAGAAGGTCGCGCCGCACCTGGCCTCGCACGCGATCTTCGCGACCAACACCTCGGGCCTGTCGATCACAGCGCTGTCCGACGGATTTGATGCGGACCTGAAGTCGCGCTTCTGCGGCGTGCACTTCTTCAACCCGCCGCGCTACATGCACCTGGTGGAACTGATCCCGACCGCGACCACGCAGCCGCAGATCCTCGACCAGCTGGAAGCCTTCCTGACCACCACGCTCGGCAAGGGCGTGGTGCGCGCCAAGGACACGCCCAACTTCATCGCCAACCGCGTCGGCATCTTCTCGATCCTGGCCGTGTTTGCCGAAGCCGAGAAGTTCGGCATCCCGTTCGACGTGGTCGATGACCTGACCGGCTCCAAGCTGGGCCGCGCCAAGTCCGCCACCTTCCGCACCGCGGACGTGGTCGGCCTGGACACCATGGCGCACGTGATCAAGACCATGCAGGACACCCTGCACGACGACCCGTTCGCGCCGGTGTACAAGACCCCGGCCGTACTCAAGGGCCTGGTCGACGCGGGCGCGCTGGGCCAGAAGACCGGTGCCGGCTTCTACAAGAAGGAAGGCAAGGCCATCAAGGTGCTCGACGCCAAGACCGGCCAGTACGTCGATGCCGGCAAGAAGGCCGACGAGATCGTGGTGCGCATGCTGAAGAAGGATGCGGCCGAGCGCATCAAGCTGCTGCGCGAGTCGACCAACCCGCAGGCGCAGTTCCTGTGGGCGGTGTTCCGCGACGTGTTCCACTACATCGCCGTCTACCTGGAGCAGATCGCAGGCTCCGCCGCCGACATCGACCTGGCGATCCGCTGGGGCTTCGGCTGGAACTCGGGTCCGTTCGAAGACTGGCAGTCGGCCGGCTGGAAGCAGGTGGCCGAGTGGGTCAAGGAAGACGTGGAAGCCGGCAAGGCGCTGTCGGCCGCGCCGCTGCCGGCATGGGTATTCGAGGGCCCGGTGGCAGAGAACCAGGGCGTGCACGCCGCTGCCGGTTCGTGGTCGCCGGCGACGCAGTCCTTCGTCGCGCGCAGCAAGCTGCCGGTGTACCAGCGCCAGGCATTCCGTGCCGCGATCAAGGGCACTGCCGCGGCCGATCCGCGCAAGGCCGGCCGCACCGTCGAAGAGAACGACGCCGTGCGCATCTGGGTGAGCGAAGGCCAGGACGACGTGCTGGTGGTCTCGTTCAAGAGTAAGATGAACACCATCGGGCCGGACGTGATCGACGGCCTGACCCGCGCCATCGACCTGGCCGAAGCCGGCTACAAGGGGCTGGTGGTGTGGCAGCCGACTTCGCTGCAGCTGGGCGCACCGGGTGGCCCGTTCTCCGCCGGCGCCAACCTGGAAGCGGCCATGCCCGCCTTCATGATGGGCGGCGCCAAGGGCATCGAACCGTTCGTGAAGAAGTTCCAGGACGGCATGATGCGCGTGAAGTACGCCTCGGTGCCGGTGGTGTCCGCGGCGTCCGGCATTGCGCTGGGCGGCGGCTGCGAGCTGATGCTGCATTCGGCTTCGCGCGTGGCCGCGCTGGAGACGTATATCGGCCTGGTCGAAGTGGGCGTGGGCCTGGTGCCAGCCGGCGGCGGCCTGAAGGAAGCCGCGCTGGCGGCCGCGCGCGCGGCGCAGGCCGCGGGCAGCACCAACATCCTGCAGTTCCTGACCAGCCGCTTCCAGAGCGCGGCCATGGCCAAGGTCTCGGCCTCGGCGCTGGAAGCGCGCCAGATGGGCTACCTGCAGCCGTCCGACAAGATCGTCTTCAACGTGCACGAGCTGCTGTACGTGGCGCAGAACGAAGTGCGCGCGCTGGCCAGCGCCGGCTACCGCGCGCCGCTGCCGACGCTGGTCCCGGTGGCCGGCCGCTCGGGCATTGCCACCATCAAGGCATCGCTGGTCAATATGCGCGACGGCGGCTTTATCTCGACGCACGACTTCCTGATCGCCAGCCGCATCGCCGAGGCGGTGTGCGGCGGCGACGTCGAGGCCGGCTCGCTGGTGAGCGAGGACTGGCTGCTGGCGCTGGAGCGCAAGGCCTTTGTCGACCTGCTCGGCACCGGCAAGACGCAGGAGCGCATCATGGGCATGCTGCAGACCGGCAAGCCGGTGCGTAACTAACAGGGCAAGCGAGGAACCGACATCATGAAACAACTGCAAGACGCATATATCGTTGCGGCCACCCGCTCGCCGATCGGCAAGGCCCCGAAGGGCGCGTTCAAGAACACGCGCCCGGACGACCTGCTGGCAACCATCCTGAAGGCTGCCGTGGCGCAGGTGCCGGACCTGGACCCGAAGCTGATCGAAGACGCCATCGTCGGCTGCGCGATTCCTGAGGCGCAGCAGGGCCTGAACGTGGCGCGCATCGGTGCGCTGCTGTCGGGCCTGCCCAATACCGTGGGCGGCATCACCGTCAACCGCTTCTGCGCCTCGGGCGTGAGCGCGGTGGCGATGGCTGCCGACCGCATCCGCGTGGGCGAGTCCGACGTGATGATCGCCGCCGGCGTGGAATCGATGAGCATGGTGCCGATGATGGGCAACTCGCCGTCGATGTCGCCGGAGATCTTCACCCGCGACGAGAACGTGGGCATCGCCTACGGCATGGGCCTGACCGCCGAGAAGGTGGCGCAGCAATGGCAGGTCAGCCGCGAGGACCAGGATGCGTTCTCGCTGGCCTCGCACCAGAAGGCCATCGCGGCGCAGCAGGCCGGCGAGTTCAAGGACGAGATCACGCCGATCGAGATCGTCGAGCGCTTCCCGGACCTCGCCAGCGGCCAGGTGAACGTGAAGTCGCGCACGATCTCGCTGGACGAAGGCCCGCGCCCGGAGACCTCGCTGGAAGGCCTGGGCAAGCTGCGCCCGGTGTTTGCCAACAAGGGCAGCGTCACCGCCGGCAACAGCTCGCAGACCTCCGACGGCGCCGGCGCGCTGATCCTGGTCTCGGAAAAGATCCTCAAGCAGTTCAACCTGGTGCCGCTGGCGCGCTTCGTCTCGTTCGCGGTGCGCGGCGTCCCGCCCGAGATCATGGGCATCGGCCCCAAGGAAGCGATTCCGGCGGCGCTGAAGGCTGCGGGCCTGACCCAGGACCAGCTTGACTGGATCGAACTGAACGAGGCCTTTGCCGCGCAGTCGCTGGCGGTGATGCGCGACCTGCAGCTGGATCCGGCCAAGGTCAACCGCATGGGCGGCGCGATTGCGCTGGGCCACCCGCTCGGTGCCACCGGTGCGATCCGTTCGGCCACGGTGGTGCACGCGCTGCGCCGTCACAACCTGAAGTACGGCATGGTGACCATGTGCGTTGGCACGGGCATGGGCGCCGCAGGTATCTTCGAGCGCGTCTGAACGCGCCTGCGGGACGGTCCCTCGGGACTGTCCCGCCCTTCTGCATCAGGTGAAGAAAGCAGTAACCGGGGGCTGCCGCCCGCGACGCGGGTCACCAGGTAGGGAGGAGACAATAATATGCAGGAGACAGCCATCCTGGCCGATGCCGCGTGCGATCTGCCGCGCGACGTCATGGCCCAGCTGAAGGTCCACACGATTCCGTTCCGCATCCGCGCGGGCGAACACTTTGTCGCCGATACGCGCGATGAAGACGCGCTGCCCACGCTCTACCAGCAATACCTGATCGGCCGCCAGGACCACTACGCCGAATCGATCCCGCTGCTCGAGCGCGAGCTGGAAGAACACCTGCTGCGCAACGTGGTGGCCCACTGCGACCGCGCCATCCTCTTCACCATTGCCAGTTCGCGCAGCAAGCTGTATGCGCATGCCACCGGCGCGGTGATCGGCACCGTGGCGCGCAGCGTGCGCCTGCGCAAGGAAGCCGGGCGCACGGGCCTGTTCGACCTGACCGTGGTCGACACCGGCGCGATCGGGCCGGGCCAGGCGCTGATCGTGCGCGAAGCCGCGCGCATGGCCGCCGCCGGCGCCAGCCCGCAGGCGGTGCGGGAAGCGGTCGAGACGCGCCTGCGCGATGCCGCCCATATGTTCCTGGTGCCCGACGAGCTGCTCTACATGTACACGCGCGCGCGCCAGAAGGGCGAGGGCAGCATTACCTGGGGGCGCTATGTGATGGGCAGCGCCTTCAATATCCGCCCGGTGGTGCGCATGCACCGCGGGCACACCGAGGCCATCGCCAGGGCACGCGGCTCCGAGGAGGGTGCGCGGCGCGTGCTGCAGCATGCCGAGCAGTGCATCCGCGGCGGCGACCTGATGGTGCCGGCGATCTCGGTCTGCTATGCCGGCCCGCTCGATGACGTGCGCGCGATGCCGGCGTTCCAGTCGCTGGAGCGCACCGCGCGCGGACAGAGCGTGGCACTGATGCTGGCGCCGATGAGCCTGACGGTGGCGCTGAATGTCGGCGCGCGCGCGTTCGGGCTGAGCTATCTTTCCGAATCGCCGCCGCCTTTTGAATAAACCCAGCAATGCATCCACAGATGAGGACACCATGAGCATCCGCACCGGCATCGAGCAGGGCATCCTGACCATCGAGTTCGACCGCATCGACAAGAAAAACGCCATCACCGCGGCGATGTACCAGGCCATGGCCGACGCGCTGCGCGTGGCCGAGACCGACCGCAACGTGCGCGCCATCCTGCTGCGCGGCAAGCCCGAGATCTTTACCGCCGGCAACGACCTGGAAGACTTCATGCAGCGCCCGCCCACCGCCGGCGAAGGCGCGGAGCAGGCGCCGGTGTTCCAGTTCCTCTACCAGATCAGCCACGCCACCAAGCCGATCGTGGCAGCCGTCAGCGGTGCCGCGGTCGGGGTGGGCACCACCATGCTGCTGCATTGCGACCTGGTCTATGCGTCCGATACGGCCAAGTTGTCGCTGCCGTTCGTGCAGCTGGGCCTGTGCCCGGAGGCCGCCTCGAGCCTGCTGCTGCCGCGGCTGGTCGGCTACCAGCGCGCGGCCGAGAAGCTGCTGCTGGGCGAAGCCTTCAGCGCGCAGGAGGCGCTGGAGATCGGGCTGGTGACGCGGGTGCTGCCGGTGGCCGAGCTGCACGACTTTGCGTTGGAGCAGGCGCGCAAGCTGGCGGCCCTGCCGGCGTCGTCACTGCGCGAGACCAAGCGGCTGATGAAGGCGGGCGATGTGGCGGTGGTGGAAAAGCAGATGGCCGACGAGGGCGCGGTGTTCCGCAGGATGCTGGTGGCGCCGGAGGCGAAAGAGGCGTTTGCTGCCTTCTTCCAGAAGCGCAAGCCGGATTTTACGAAGTTCGAGTAAGGCCCACGTCTGTCCAATCCCGCTTGTTCTCTCCCCTCTCCCGCTCGTGGGAGAGGGGAGAAAACAGCCAGCAAGCGCTGGCTTATCCCTTCAAGCCGACGGCAGCATCCGCGGCTGCCGCGATTCATCCGTCGCCACATACGTCAGCGTGGCCTCCGTCACCTTGACGATCTCATTGCTGTGGCGCATCCGTTGCGCGTAGACCTCGACCGACACCGTGATCGAGGTACGGCCGGTCTTGACGATGTCCGCATAAAAGCTGACCAGGTCGCCAACGAACACCGGATGCTTGAACAGGAAGGAGTTGACCGCGACGGTGGCCACGCGGCCCTGGGCGCGTTCCACCGCCGGGATCGAGCCGGCGATATCCACCTGCGCCATGATCCAGCCACCGAACACGTCGCCGTGCACATTGGCGTCGGCGGGCATGGGCACCACACGCAGAGCGGGATTCTTGCCGGCGGGCAGGGCGGGGACGGTGTGGGGAGCGTTCATGACGGTGTGTGGTGGACTGCGGAAGGAGGCGGGGCGCGGCGAAAGACCCTTCGCCTGCCACGTAATGCGAACTCTGCGACAATCGCGCATTGGCCCGAATTCTAACGTATGCGCCGCTATTCCACGACCGCCGAGCCGGCCCCCGCTCCTGCTTCAAACACGCTCTTTCCCGGTCAGCGCGCGCCCCGCAGCGACTGGCAGACGGTGCGCAACCTGCTGCCCTATGTCTGGCACTACAAGTGGCGCGTGATGCTGGCGCTGGCGTGCCTGGTGTCCGCCAAGGTGGCCAACCTGGGCGTGCCGGTGCTGATGAAGCAGCTGATCGACAGCATGAACCTGCAGCCGGGCGATCCGCGCGCGCTGCTGGCCGTGCCGGTCGGGCTGATCGTCGCCTACGGGCTGCTGCGGCTGTCGGCGACACTGTTCACCGAGTTGCGGGAGATGCTCTTTTCCAAGGTCACGCAGAGCGCCGTGCGCGAGATCGCGCTGCAGGTGTTCCGGCACCTGCATGCGCTGTCGCTGCGCTTCCACCTGGACCGGCAGACCGGCGGCATGAGCCGCGACATCGAGCGCGGCACGCGCGGCATCCAGTCGCTGATCTCGTACTCGCTGTACAGCATCCTGCCCACGCTGGTCGAGATGGGGCTGGTGATCGGCTTCTTTATCCTGCACTACGACATCTGGTTCGCGGCCATCACCGGCTGCGCGCTGGTGGGCTATATCGTCTTTACCATCGTGGTGACGGAATGGCGCACGCATTTCCGCCGCCGCATGAACGAGCTCGATTCGCGCGCCAACCAGAAAGCGATCGATTCGCTGCTCAACTTCGAGACCGTCAAGTACTTCGGCAATGAAGAGTACGAGGCGCAGCGCTACGACGAGAACCTGCGCAAGTACCGCACCGCGGCGATCCGCTCGCAGAACTCGCTGTCGTTCCTGAACTTCGGCCAGCAGACCATCATCGCACTGGGGCTGATCCTGATCCTGTGGCGCGCCACCGTGGGCGTGGTCGACGGCAAGCTCACGCTGGGCGACCTGGTGCTGGTCAACACCCTGATGATCCAGCTCTATATCCCGCTGAACTTCCTCGGCGTGATCTACCGCGAGATCAAGCAGGCCACCACCGACATGGACCGCATGTTCGTGCTGCTGGGCACCAACCAGGAGGTGGCCGACGCGCCCGGCGCGCAGCCGCTGCAGGTCAGCGGCGCGCAGGTGCGTTTCCGCGACGTGCGCTTCAGCTATGAGCCGGACCGGCTGATCCTGGATGGCGTGGATTTCACCATCGCGGCGGGCACCACCACCGCGGTGGTCGGGCACAGCGGCTCGGGCAAGTCGACGCTGGCGCGGCTGTTGTTCCGCTTCTACGACGTCAACGGCGGCGCCATCGAGATCGACGGCCAGGACATCCGCGCGATCACGCAGGACAGCCTGCGCCGCGCCATCGGCATCGTGCCGCAGGACACGGTGTTGTTCAACGACAGCATCTTCTACAACATCGCCTACGGCCGGCCAGACGCCAGCCGCGACGAGGTCATCGCCGCCGCGCGCGCCGCGCAGATCGACAGCTTCATCCGCGAGCTGCCGCAGGGGTACGAGACCCCGGTGGGCGAGCGTGGCCTGAAGCTGTCCGGCGGCGAGAAGCAGCGCGTGGCGATCGCGCGCACGCTGCTGAAGGACCCGCCGGTCCTGGTCTTCGACGAAGCCACCTCGGCGCTGGATTCACGCACCGAGCAGGCGATCCAGGCCGAGCTGATGCGGCTGGCGCAGAACCGCACCACGCTGCTGATCGCGCACCGGCTGTCCACCGTCGTGCATGCCGACCAGATCCTGGTGATGGACCACGGCCGCATCGTCGAGCGCGGCACCCATGCCGAGCTGATGCGCGCGCGTGGCCGCTACGCCGAGATGTGGGACATCCAGGCGCGCGCCGCCGCCAAGGGCGGCGAAGCCGTGGGCGCGGATGCGCTGGCACTCGACGTGGGCGACGCCACGCAGGACGCCTGACGGGACTGCATTCTCCTGTATCCGCATGCACCAAGGGGCGGCGGGCATTGTCGACAATCATTGCCGACGATGGCGCTGCGGCAATCGCCTCGCACACTTTTGGTTCGGCAATCGCTTGCGGGCACGCCCTGAAACGGGGCTAAAAAACCTGGCACGTCCCTTGCGGACGAATCCCTCCGAGATCACGATCAACGGAGAGATTCCATGCCTCATTTCCACGCTGCGCTAGCGTCCCCCGGCGTTTGCGCTGCTGCCGCCGAGAACCATGAACATACCGGCACGCGCGCGTCCCGCACTGCGGCACGGCGCCGCCTGCTGAAGCTCGGCGTGATGATCGGCACCAGCCTGGTGCTGTCGACACAGTTCGCCGGCGCGGCCCACGCGCAGGCTGCACCAACCAAGGTCCGCTTCCAGCTCGACTGGCGCTTCGAAGGGCCGGCGGCGCTGTTCCTGCTGGGCGAGCAGAAGGGCTACTACAAGGCCGAGAAGCTCGACGTCTCGATCGATGCCGGCAACGGCTCGGGCAACGTGGTCAACCGCGTGGCCTCGGGCACGTACGACATGGGCTTCGCCGATATGTCGTCGGTGATGGAGTTCTACGGCAACAACCCCGACGCGAAGAACAAGCCGGTGGCCGTGATGATGGTCTACAACAACACGCCCGCCGCCGTCCTCGCGCTGAAGAAGTCCGGCATCCGCGCGCCGAAGGACCTCGCCGGCAAGCGCATGGGCGCTCCGGTGTTCGACGCCGGCCGCCGCGCCTTCCCGATCTTCGCCAGGGCCAACGGCCTGCAGGCGTCCTCGTTCAACTGGCAGGCAATGGACCCGACGCTGCGCGAGACCATGCTCACGCGCGGCGACCTCGATGCCATCACCGGGTTCTCGTTCACATCGATCCTGAACCTGAACGCGCGCGGCGTGAAGGATGAAGACATCGTGGTGCTGCCGTACCCGCAGTTCGGCGTGAAGCTGTACGGCAACGCGGTGATCGCCTCCGAGGATTTCATGAAGAAGAACCCCGAGGCGGTGAAGGCCTTCCTGCGCGCCTTCAGCAAGTCGGCGCGCGACGTGATCGCGCGGCCGGAAGAGGGCATCAAGGCGGTCAAGGCGCGCGACGGCATCATCGATGAGAAGCTGGAAGTGCGCCGGCTCAAGCTGGCGCTGGACAGCGTGGTCAAGTCGCCGGACGCGAAGGCCGAGGGCTTCGGGCGCGTCAGCAAGCCGCGCCTGTCGCTGATGGCCTCGCAGGTGGCCGATGCCTTCGGCACCAAGGGCCGCATCAACCCCGATGCCCTGTGGACCGACGCGTTCCTGCCCAGCGCGGCCGAACTGGATGTGCTGCGATGATGACGCGCCAGGCTGCCTTCATGCCCGCCTCCGGCGGGAGCGCCGCGCCCGCGGCCGCGGAACCCTTTGTCGATTTCAACCGGGTCTGGCTGGCCTATAACGACGAGCTCGCGCACAAGGGCGAGTTCGCGGTCGAGGACATCTCGCTGCAGGTGGCGCCGGGCGAGTTCATTGCCATCGTCGGCCCGTCCGGCTGCGGCAAGTCCACCTTCATGAAGCTGGCGACCGGGCTCAAGGCGGCCACGCGCGGCGTCGTGAGGATTGCCGGCGAGAAGGTGACCGGCCCGCTCAAGCAGGTCGGCATGGCCTTCCAGGCGCCCACGCTGCTGCCGTGGCGCACCACGCTGGACAACGTGATGCTGCCGCTGGAGATCGTCGAACCATATCGCTCCACCCTGCGCGCACGTCGCGACGAGTACGTCGAGCGCGCGCGCAAGCTGCTGCATACGGTGGGCCTGGCCGGCTACGAGGACAAGTACCCGTGGCAGCTGTCCGGCGGCATGCAGCAGCGCGCCTCGATCTGCCGCGCGCTGGTCCACGAGCCGCGCATGCTGCTGCTGGACGAGCCCTTCGGCGCGCTCGACGCCTTTACGCGCGAGGAGCTCTGGTGCGTGCTGCGCGACCTGTGGCAGGCGCAGCGCTTCAACGTGATCCTGGTCACGCACGACCTGCGCGAGGCCGTGTTCCTGGCCGACACCGTCTACGTGATGAGCCAGCGCCCGGGCCGCATCCTGATGCGCAAGGAGATCGACCTGCCGCGCCCGCGCGACCTGGAACTGACCTATACCGAGCCATTTGCCGACCTGGTGCACGTGCTGCGCGAGAAGATCGGCCATGTGCGCCAACACTGAGGCAAAGCTACCATGATGACTCTCACTTCCGCGCAGGAGCGCCGCGTGCAGCGCGTGGCGCCCTGGCTGCTGCTGGCCGCGGTGCTGCTGCTGTGGCAGGGCGCGTGCATGGCCTTCGGCGTGTCCGACTTTATCCTGCCGACACCATCGGCGATCGTGGCCTCGCTGGTGGAATATGCCGACGTGATCGCCGGCCATGCGTGGCGCACCTTCTGGACCACCATGGTGGGCTTCGGCGTGGCCATCGCCGTGGGCGTGCTGCTGGGGCTGGCAATGGGCTCGTCGCGGCTGCTCTATGCCGCCAGCTATCCGCTGATGACGGCCTTCAACGCGCTGCCCAAGGCCGCCTTCGTGCCGATCCTGGTGGTGTGGTTCGGCCTGGGCGCGGGTCCGGCCATCCTGACCGCGTTCCTGATCTCGTTCTTCCCGATCATGGTCAATATCGCCACCGGGCTGGCCACGCTGGAGCCGGAACTGGAGGACGTGCTGCGCGTGCTCGGCGCCAAACGGCGCGACGTGTTGTTCAAGGTCGGTCTGCCACGCGCCATGCCGTATTTCTTCGCCTCGCTGAAGGTGGCGATCACGCTGGCCTTTGTCGGCACCACGGTGTCGGAGATGAACGCCGCCAACGAGGGCATCGGCTACCTGCTGGTGTCGGCCGGCTCGGCTATGAAGATGCCGCTGGCCTTTGCCGGGCTGGTGGTGATCGCGGTGATGGCGATGGCGATGTACGAGCTGTTTGCGGTGGTCGAGAAGCGCATGACCGGCTGGGCGCATCGTGGCTGACGGCTTGCCGCCGGACAGGTGACGGAGGCCCGGGCGCGGGTGGATAATCCGCGTCATGGAAATCAAATGGCTTGAAGACTTCGTCAGCCTGGCCGAGACGCACAGCTTCTCGCGCTCGGCCGAGCTGCGCCACGTCACGCAGCCGGCGTTCTCGCGCCGCATCCAGTCGCTGGAGGCGTGGGTCGGCACCGAGCTGATCGACCGCTCGAGCTACCCCACCAGCCTGACCCCGGCCGGCAAGGTGTTCTACGAGCAGGCGCTGGCCATGCTGGCGCAGGTCAGCGAGACCCGTGCGCTGATGCGCGGCCAGCGCTCGGCCAACGCCCAGGTGCTGGAGTTCGCGGTGCCGCATACGCTGTCGCTGACCTTCTTCCCGGAATGGCTCAAGGCGCTGGAGCGCAGGATCGGCACGCTGCCGTGCCGGCTGCGCGCGCTCAACGTCCACGACGCGGTGCTGATGCTGGTGGAGG
Organism: Cupriavidus sp. GA3-3; assembly: GCF_000389805.1. Classification (NCBI taxonomy): domain Bacteria; kingdom Pseudomonadati; phylum Pseudomonadota; class Betaproteobacteria; order Burkholderiales; family Burkholderiaceae; genus Cupriavidus; species Cupriavidus sp. GA3-3. Next base: position 62,545 of record NZ_KB944502.1, on the reverse strand, counting down.
GCGGCTGCGACCTGGTGATGGTCTACCACCACGCGCGCCAGGCGATCCAGCTGGATCCGGCCCGGTACGACATGCTGGTACTTGGTACCGAGCGGCTGTCGCCCTACAGCGTGCCGGACGCTGCCGGCAAGCCGCAATTCCGGCTGCCCGGCACCGACAAGAAGCCGGTGCCCTTCCTCAGCTACACGCCCAACGCCTTCCTCGGCCGCATGGTCGACCTGCTGCTGGCCGACACCTCCGAGGCGCTCAAGCTCGACAAATGCTACGAGACCGACATGGCCGAGGCGCTCAAGGTGATGGCGCTGGCCGGCCACGGCATGGCCTTCCTGCCCGAAAGCGCGGTGCGCGAGGACGTGGCCGCGGGCCGGCTGGTGCGGGCCGAGTCGGCGCGCGGGCTGCCGTTGTCGATCGACATGGAAATCCGCCTGTACCGCGAGCGCCCGGGCGAGAACGGCAACGAACGCCGCGCCGGGGCACGGCGCAAGCGCCAGCTGGTCGACCAGGTGTGGTCGACCTTGTCGGCGGCCCAGTCCGGCCAGCCGGCCGGCTCCCCGGTTTCCGCCAGATGACAACGTTATGCAGGTTTTGCATGACCGGATGAGCAAACGGCATTGGATTCGGGCGGGGCGCCAGCCCTAAGCTTGCGGGCATTCTTCACACCGGAACCAACCGATGTCTTCCGCAGCACCGACCAATATTGCTGGCCAAAAGCACGCACTCCCGTCTTACCTCAATGCCGACCATCTCGGCCCCTGGGGCATCTACCTGCAGCAGGTCGACCGTGTCACGCCTTACCTGGGCTCGCTGGCACGCTGGGTCGAAACCCTCAAGCGCCCCAAGCGCGCGATGATCGTCGACGTTCCCATCGAACTGGATAACGGCACCATTGCCCATTTCGAGGGCTATCGGGTGCAGCACAACCTGTCGCGCGGCCCGGGCAAGGGCGGCGTGCGCTTCCACCAGGACGTGACCCTGTCCGAGGTGATGGCGCTGTCGGCCTGGATGTCGGTGAAGAATGCCGCGGTCAACGTGCCCTACGGCGGTGCCAAGGGCGGCATCCGCGTCGATCCGCGCACGCTCTCGCACGCCGAGCTGGAACGCCTGACGCGCCGCTACACCAGCGAAATCAACATCATCATCGGGCCGAGCAAGGATATTCCGGCGCCGGACGTGAACACCAACGCCCAGGTCATGGCCTGGATGATGGACACGTACTCGATGAACTCCGGCAGCACGGCCACCGGCGTGGTGACCGGCAAGCCGATCTCGCTGGGCGGCTCGCTCGGCCGCCACGAAGCCACCGGCCGCGGCGTGTTCGTGGTCGGCTCCGAGGCCGCGCGCAATATCGGCCTGGAGATCAAGGGCGCGCGCGTGGCGGTGCAGGGCTTCGGCAACGTGGGCGCGGTGGCGGCCAAGCTGTTCCATGAGGCCGGCGCCAAGGTGGTGGCGGTGCAGGACCACCGCACCACGCTGTTCGACCCGGCCGGCCTGGACGTGCCGGCGATGATGGAATACGCCTCGCACAGCGGCACCATCGAAGGCTTCCGCGGCGAAGTCCTGCGCACCGAGCAGTTCTGGGAAGTCGACTGCGACATCCTGATCCCGGCCGCGCTGGAAGGCCAGATCACGGTGCAGAACGCGCCCAAGATCACGGCAAAGCTGGTGATTGAAGGCGCCAACGGCCCGACCACGCCGCAAGCCGACGATATCCTGCGCGAGCGCAATATCCTGGTCTGTCCCGACGTGATCGCCAACGCCGGCGGCGTGACCGTGTCCTACTTCGAATGGGTGCAGGATTTCTCCAGCTTTTTCTGGACCGAGGAAGAAATCAACCAGCGCCTGGTACGGATCATGCAAGAAGCCTTCCGGGCAATCTGGCAAGTGGCACAGGACAACAAGGTGACGCTGCGCACGGCGGCGTTTATCGTGGCCTGTACGCGGATCCTGCAGGCGCGCGAGATGCGCGGCCTGTATCCCTGATCCGGGCACGGGAAACGGGATAAGGCACTGCCATGGTGCAATGCAATAATCGTCCCGCTCCCCATGGCTCATGACCGTCAGACGCGGTCTCCGGCAAGCGCCGGAGACCGCGTTGTCGTATCCGGACGCCGTGCGCAGTGATTGCCCTGAAGTGGGGTTCTAGGAGAAAACCCAGTTGTATTGCGGCGGATGCTGCGCAATACTGTTTCACCAGTGGGGGTTTTATCTCTAGAATCCCGCTTTCTCTTCATGGTCAAGGAGATGTTATGAATTTCGCCAAGCTGGCTGCCCTGATGATTGCCGGGGGCGTGATGTGCGGGACGGCACAGGCAGCTGAACAACTGACGGGCACGCTGAAGAAGATCAAGGACACCGGCGTCATCACGCTGGGCGTGCGCGAGTCGTCGATTCCGTTCAATTACAACCTGGGCGGCGTGCGTCAGGTTGGCTATTCCTACGATATCAACATGAAGATCGTGGAAGCCATCAAGGACCAGCTCAAGCTGCCGAACCTGCAGGTCAAGGAAATCCCGATCACCTCGCAGAACCGCATCACGCTGCTGCAGAACGGCACCATCGACATCGAGTGCGGCTCCACCACCAACAACCTGGAGCGCCAGAAGCAGGTTGGGTTCACCAACTCCATCTTCATCATCGGCACGCGCATCATGGTGAAGAAGGACGCCGGCATCAAGGACTGGGCCGACCTGAAGGGCAAGAACGTCGTCACCACCGCCGGCACCACGTCGGAGCGCCTGCTGCGCAAGATGAACGACGACCAGAAGCTGGGCGTGAACATCATCAGCACCAAGGACCATGGCCAGTCGTTCCTGACGCTGGAATCGGGCCGCGCGGTCGCGTTCATGATGGACGACGCGCTGCTGTACGGCGAGCGCGCCAAGGCCAAGAACCCGGCCGACTGGATCGTGGTGGGCAAGCCGCAATCGCGCGAGTCCTATGGCTGTATGATCCGCAAGGACGATCCGCAGTTCAAGAAGCTGTCCGATACCGTGATCTCCGGCATGATGAAGGACGGTTCGATCAACACCCTGTACACCAAGTGGTTCATGACGCCGGTGCCGCCGAAGGGCCTCAACCTGGACTTCCCGCTGTCCGAAGACATGAAGGCGTTGTTCAAGACGCCGAACGACAAGGCGCTGGACTGACCTGCCGTTGACAGCAGTGTGAAACGGAAGGCATGTCCTTCCGTTTCTTTTTGAGGACGCAACATGAACTACAACTGGCATTGGGCAGTTTTCCTCGAACAGGCCGCCCAGAACGAGACCTACCTGGACTGGATGATCTCGGGCCTGAAGGTAACGCTCGCCCTGGGACTCTCGTCCTGGGTCATCGCCCTGGTCATCGGTTCGGTGCTCGGCGTGCTGCGCACCGTGCCCAACAAGTGGCTGGCGGGCATCGCCGCCACCTATGTGGAAATCTTCCGCAACATCCCGCTGCTGGTGCAGCTGTTCATCTGGTATTTCGTCGCGCCCGAGCTGCTGCCCGGTGGCGAGGCGATCAAGCAGATGAACCCGTTCGCGCAGCAGTTCCTGGCCGCCATGCTGTGCCTGGGCACCTTCACCGCCGCGCGGGTCTGCGAGCAGGTGCGCTCGGGCATCAACTCGCTGGCGCGCGGGCAGAAGAATGCCGGCCTGGCGATGGGCTTCACGCTGCCGCAGACGTACCGCCACGTGCTGCTGCCGATGGCGTTCCGCGTGATCGTGCCGCCGCTGACTTCCGAATTCCTGAACATCTTCAAGAATTCGGCGGTGGCTTCGACCATCGGCCTGCTGGAACTGGCGGCGCAGGGCCGGCAACTGGTGGACTACACCGCGCGCCCGTATGAATCGTTCATCGCGGTCACGCTGATGTACGCGCTGATCAACGTGACGGTGATGCTGATCATGCGCTGGGTGGAAGCCCGCACGCGCGTGCCCGGCTTTATCGGCGGCAAGTAAGGGGGCGCCATGGCTTATTCCTTCGATTTCACTTCCATCACCCCTGCCACGCTCGAGGTCCTGGGCGAGGGCATGATGGTCTCGCTCAAGATCACCGTCACCGCGGTGGTGGTGGGCATCGTCTGGGGCACCATCCTGGCGATGATGCGGCTGTCGTCGTTCAGGCTGCTGAACTGGTTTGCGCAGGGGTACGTGACCATCTTCCGCTCCATCCCGCTGGTGATGGTGCTGTTGTGGTTCTTCCTGATCATTCCGCAGGTGCTGCAGAACCTGTTCAACCTGTCGCCGGCGACCGACCTGCGCATGACGTCCGCGCTGGTGGCCTTTGCGCTGTTCGAGGCCGCGTACTACTCGGAAATCATCCGCGCGGGCATCCAGAGCGTGTCGCGCGGGCAGATGTTCGCGGCGCAGGCGCTGGGCATGACCTATGGCCAGTCGATGCGGCTGGTGATCCTGCCGCAGGCGTTCCGCAACATGGTGCCGCTGCTGCTGACCCAGGGCATCATCCTGTTCCAGGATACGTCGCTGGTCTACGTCAGCGCGCTGGCCGACTTCTTCGGCCAGGCCTACGGCATCGGCGAACGTGACGGCCGCATCGTCGAGATGCTGCTGTTCGCCGGCGTGGTGTACTTCGTTATCTGCTTCTCCGCTTCGCTGCTGGTCAAGCGTTACCAGAAAAAGGTGGCTGTATGATCGAAATCAACAATGTCTCCAAGTGGTACGGCGCCTTCCAGGTGCTGACCGACTGCACCACCAAGGTCGCCAAGGGTGAAGTGGTGGTGGTATGCGGCCCGTCCGGGTCGGGCAAGTCCACGCTGATCAAGACCGTCAACGCGCTTGAGCCGTTCCAGAAGGGCGATATCCTGGTCGACGGCACCTCGGTGGGCAATCCCAAGACCAACCTGCCCAAGCTGCGCTCGCGCGTGGGCATGGTGTTCCAGAACTTCGAGCTGTTCCCGCACCTGTCGATCACCGAGAACCTGACCATCGCGCAGATGAAGGTGCTCGGCCGCTCCAAGGACGAGGCGATGGCCAAGGGCCTGAAGTACCTGGACCGCGTGGGCCTGAAGAGCCAGGCGGAGAAGTACCCCGGCCAGCTGTCGGGCGGCCAGCAGCAGCGCGTGGCGATCGCCCGTGCGCTGTCGATGGACCCGATCTGCATGCTGTTCGACGAGCCGACTTCGGCGCTGGACCCGGAGATGGTCAACGAAGTGCTGGACGTGATGGTGCAGCTGGCGCAGGAAGGCATGACCATGATGTGCGTGACCCACGAAATGGGCTTCGCGCGCAAGGTGGCCAACCGCGTGATCTTCATGGACCAGGGCAAGATCGTCGAGGACTGCGAGAAGGAGGAGTTCTTCGGCAATATCGAACACCGCTCCGAGCGCGCCAGGCAGTTCCTGTCGAAGATCCTGCATCATTGACCGGCCTGGCAGGGCAAGCAGAAAGGGACGCCTCGGCGTCCCTTTTTTCGTTCCCGATGGCTCAGGTGCAGGCCGTGTTGGCCGCGTTCTTCGCCTGCACTTCAGGCGGGATCGGCACCGTCAGCGTCATGGTCGGGTGCCCGTCCTCGAACATGATCAGCTCGCCCGGGGCGAAGCGGGTCCAGGTCTCGTTGTCGGTCAGCGGCTGGGTGGCGATCACCGCCACGCGGTCGTCCGGTGTGGTGACCTGGGCGAAGTCGATCGACAGGTCGGCGTCGATCAGGTGCGCGGTCGAGAACGGCCACTGCCGCACGATGTAGTACAGGTGCGTGGAGCAGTGCGCGAACTGGGCCTGGCCGTTGCACAGCAGGTAGTTGAACACGCCATGCAGCGTGATCTCGCGGGTGATGTCGGCCAGCGCATGGCACAGCTCGTTCAGCGGCGGCTGCGAACCCGGGAAGCGCTTGCGCAGGCCCTGCATCAGCGTGCAGAAGGCCAGTTCGCTGTCGGTATCGCCCACTGGCTGGTAGACGCCGGACAGGAACGGGGTGAAGCCCTTCAGGTCGCCGTTATGGGCAAAGATCCAGTGGCGACCCCACAGCTCGCGCATGAAGGGGTGGCAGTTCTCCAGCAGCACGGTGCCCTGCGTGGCCTTGCGGATATGCGAGATGACGTTCTTGGACTTGATCGGGTAGCGCTTGATCAGGTCTGCCACCGGCGAGGTGCCGGCTGACTGGTTGTCGATAAACAGGCGGCAGGCCTTGTCCTCGAAGAAGGCCACACCGAAGCCGTCGGCGTGATGGTCGGTCAGGCCACCACGCGCGGCAAAGCCGGTGAAGGAGAACGTCACGTCGGTCGGCGTGGCGCAGTTCATGCCTAGCAGCTGGCACATATCGGGGCACCGGTCGGCAGCGGGCTGCCGCTTTGCAATAGAATGCAGACATTATCCCGCGCACCCGGGCCGCTGCCAAGCAGCGTCGGCCGGCCGCGCGCGGCGACCGGCCATCCTGCACGTATCTCCCCAATAACCATGCGCCAATACAAGATCGCCGTGATTCCCGGAGACGGAATCGGCACGGAAGTCATGCCCGAGGGCATCCGCGTGATGGACGCCGCGGCGCGGCGCTTCGGCATCGACTTCCAGTGGGACCACTTCGACTTTTCCAGCTGCGACTACTACGCCCGCCACGGCAAGATGCTGCCGGACGACTGGTTCGACACGCTGGTCAAGTACGACGCCATCTACTTCGGCGCGGTGGGCTGGCCTGATGCCGTGCCTGACCACGTCTCGCTGTGGGGTTCGCTGCTGCAGTTCCGGCGCTCGTTCGACCAGTACGTGAACCTGCGCCCGGTGCGGCTGATGCCCGGCATCAGGAGCCCGCTGGCCGGCCGCCAGCCTGGCGATATCGACTTTTATGTGGTGCGCGAGAACACCGAGGGTGAATACTCCAGCATCGGCGGGCGCATGTTCCCGGGCACCGAGCGCGAGATCGTGGTGCAGGAAACCGTGATGAGCCGCACCGGCGTCGACCGCATCCTGAAGTTTGCCTTCGAGTTGGCACAGAAGCGGCCGAAGAAGCACCTGACGTCGGCGACCAAGTCCAATGGCATCTCGATCACCATGCCGTACTGGGACGAGCGCGTCGAGGCGATGGCGGCCAGCTACCCCGGCATCAAGGTCGACAAGTACCACATCGACATCCTGACCGCGCATTTCGTCCAGCATCCGGACTGGTTCGACGTTGTGGTGGCCAGCAACCTGTTCGGCGACATCCTGTCCGACCTGGGCCCGGCTTGCACCGGCACCATCGGCATCGCGCCGTCGGGCAATATCAACCCCGACCGCACCTTTCCCAGCCTGTTCGAGCCGGTGCACGGCTCGGCCCCGGATATTGCCGGGCGCGGCGTGGCCAACCCGATCGGCCAGATCTGGTGCGGCGCCATGATGCTGGAGCACCTGGGCCATGAAGCAGCCGGCGCCGCCGTACTGGGCGCGATCGAAAAGGTGCTGGCCGCGGGCCCCGAACACGCGCCGCTGACGCGCGACATCGGCGGCAAGGCCGGCACTGCCGACCTGGGCCTGGCTATCGCGGAGGCGCTGTGAGCGCGGCGGTCGCGGGCGATCCCCGCGCCTTGCTGCTGGACAGCTTCCACGCGGCGGTGGCGGCGGCCGATCCGCTGCAGATCGTGGCGCAGCACCTGCCACCCCCGCACGCGGGCGGCCGCACGCTGGTGGTGGGCGCGGGCAAGGCCGCGGCGTCGATGGCCGCGGCGGTCGAGCGTGCCTACGCTGGCAAGGCCACGCTGGAGGGGCTGGTGGTCACGCGCTACGCCCACGGGCTGCCGACCGACCATATCCGCGTGATCGAGGCCGGCCATCCGGTGCCCGACGAGGCCGGCGAGCAGGCCGCCGCCGATATCCTGGCCAGCGTGCAGTCGCTGACGCCGCAGGACCGGCTGCTGGTGCTGGTGTCAGGCGGCGGCTCCAGCCTGCTGTCGCTGCCGGCCGAAGGCATCCCGATGGCTGACCTGAAGGCCGCCACTCGGGAACTGCTGCGCTGTGGCGCGCCGATCACCGAGATGAATATCGTGCGCAAGCATGTCTCGCGCATCCAGGGCGGGCGGCTGGCGCAGGCAAGCCGTGCGCCGGTGACCACGCTGATCGTCTCGGACGTGGCCGGCGACGATCCCAGTGCGATCGCCTCGGGCCCGACCGTGGCCGACCCGAGCACCTTTGCCGATGCGCTGGAGATCCTGCGCCGCTGGGGCGCGCAGGTGCCGGCCAGCGTGCAGGCACACCTGGAGTGCGGCGCCCGCGGCGACGTGCCGGAGACGCCCAAGCCGGGCGATGCACTGTTCGCCCGGGTCGACCACCGCATGATCGCCACTGCACATGGCAGCCTGCAGGCGGCCGCGGCGCTGTTCCGCGAACGCGGCATCACCCCGGTGGTGCTGGGCGATACCGTGACCGGCGAAGCGCGCGAAGTGGCCCGCGTCTACGCCGCGCTGGTGCGCGAGATTCGCGCGTACAATGCGCCGTTTGCCGCGCCCGTGGCGCTGATTTCCGGAGGTGAGTGCACGGTCACTTTGCCTGCCGGCGGTGGCGCCACGAAGGCACGGGGCGGGCGTTGCTCCGAATTCCTGCTGTCGCTGGCGGTCGAGCTTGACGGCATGCCCGGCGTGCATGCGATCGCAGCCGACACCGACGGCATCGACGGTTCGGAAGACAATGCCGGTGCGCTGGCCGATCCGACCACGCTGGCGCGCGCCGCGGCCGCCGGCCTGCCGGGACTGCGCCAGCTGGACGCGCACGACGCCTGGGGCCTGTTCGATGCCATCGGCGACCTGGTAGTCACCGGCCCGACGCGCACCAATGTGAACGACTACCGCGCCATCCTGATTCTCTGATTTCGACGAACGCCAGCCGCCGCCGCGGCAGGCCCAAGCTAGCCATGACCCAGAAGCTCACCATCACCCGCCCGGACGACTGGCACCTGCACCTGCGCGACGGCGCGGCCCTGGCCGCCGTGCTGCCCGACACCGCGCGCCAGTTCGCACGCGCCATCATCATGCCCAACCTGAAGCCGCCCGTGACCACGGTGGCGCAGGCGCAGGCCTACCGTGCCCGCATCCTGGCGGCGCTGCCGGCCGGCCTGCAGTTCGAGCCGCTGATGACGCTGTACCTGACCGACAACACCACGGCCGAAGAGATCGCCGCGGCCAAGGCCAGCGGCTTTGTGCACGGCGTCAAGCTGTACCCGGCCGGCGCCACCACCAACAGCGACGCCGGCGTGACCGATATCCGCCGCTGCTACCCGGCGCTGGAAGCGATGCAGCGCGCGGGCCTGCCGCTGCTGGTGCATGGCGAGGTGACCGACCCCAGCATCGACATCTTCGATCGCGAAGCCGTCTTTATCGACCGCGTGATGACGCCGCTGCGCCGCGACATGCCCGAGCTGAAGGTGGTGTTCGAGCACATCACCACCAAGGATGCGGCCGAATACGTGCGCGACGCCAGCGGCCCGGTCGGCGCCACCATCACCGCGCACCACCTGCTCTACAACCGCAACGCCATCTTCACCGGCGGCATCCGCCCGCACTACTACTGCCTGCCGGTGCTCAAGCGCGAGACCCATCGCGAGGCCCTGGTGGCGGCCGCGGTCTCGGGCAGCCCGCGCTTTTTCCTGGGCACCGACAGCGCGCCGCACGCGCGCGGGCTGAAGGAGCACGCCTGCGGCTGCGCCGGCTGCTATACCGCGCTGCATGCGATGGAGCTGTATGCCGAGGCCTTCGACGCCGCCGGCGCGCTGGGCAAGCTGGAAGCCTTTGCCAGCTTCAACGGCCCGGCCTTCTACGGCCTGCCGCGCAACACCGGCACGCTGACGCTGGAGCGCGAGGACTGGGAACTGCCGGCCGAGCTGCCCTATGGCGACACCACGCTGGTGCCGCTGCGCGGCGGCGAGACGCTGCGCTGGAAGGCCCGCTAAACCCTGCTGCGGCCTTGCCCATGCAGGCGCAAGCGGGCGACGAGCCCTTCGTCGCCGCGCTGGCCGGGATCGACTGGTCCCGGCCGTGGTTCCAGCTGTTTGCTGCGCAGGGTGCCGCGCTCGCTGCGGCGGTGCAGGGCGGCGCCGATCTGCGCGCGCTGCTAAGTGCGCATGCAGCCCAACTCCGCCTGTGCAATGCCCGCGGCCTGCCGCTGCGTTTCATTGCCCAGCATGCCTTGCCGGAAGGCAGCGCCTATGAGGCGCATATCCATGCCACCGGCGAGATCCCGACCCGCGACAATCTCCACGATTTCTTCAACGCGCTGACCTGGCTGCATTTCCCGCAAGCCAAGCGCGTGCTCAACCAGATCCAGGCCGAGGTCATTGCGCGCGAAGGCGTGCAGACCACGCGCGGCAGCGTGCGCGATGCGGCGACCCTGTTCGACGAAAATGCGGTGCTGTTTGTCAGCACCGACCAGGACCTGGCGGATGCGCTCAAGGGGTTTGCGTGGCAGCGGCTGCTGGTCGAATCCAGGCCGGCGTGGGGCAGGGCCTGCACGGTGGTGCCGTTCGGCCATGCGCTACTCGAAAAACTGGTGCAGCCGTACAAGTCGGTCACTGCCCATGCATGGGTGCTGCCGCTGGCGCCGCAGCAGGCGGCAGGCCCGTGGCTGGACGTCATGCTGGCGCAATCCCTTGCCGCTGCGGCCCAGGCTGGCGCGCTGCGCGGCGGGCGCAGTTTTGCGCCGCTGCCGGTGATGGGCATTCCGGGCTGGTGCGACGATAACGCCGAACCTGGCTTCTACGCCGATACCTCTGTGTTCCGCCCAGGACGGCGCGCCGACTGAAGGCGCCGCCAATCGGTGTTAGACTGCGGGCCGCAAAGCAGGCCAGGCAACCGCTGCCTGCACCGCAAGGTGCAGGGGGAGGAAAGTCCGGACTCCACAGGGCAGGGTGTTGGCTAACAGCCATCCACGGCAACGTGCGGAATAGGGCCACAGAGACGAGTCTTGCCGCCGGGTTCGCCCGGCGGGAAGGGTGAAACGCGGTAACCTCCACCTGGAGCAATCCCAAATAGGCAGGCGATGAAGCGGCCCGCTGAGTCTGCGGGTAGGGAGCTGGAGCCGGCTGGTAACAGCCGGCCTAGAGGAATGGTTGTCACGCACCGTTTGCCGCAAGGCGGGCGGGGCGCACAGAATCCGGCTTATCGGCCTGCTTTGCTTCTTCTTCCGGCATGACCCGGCGCCACCACGGCGTACCGGGTCTGCATCTTCCTTTCAGGCTTCGACGATTTCCATCGTGTGCGTGATCTCGGCCGTCTTGGCCAGCATGATCGACGCCGAGCAGTACTTTTCGTGCGACAGCTTGATGGCACGCTCGACCGTGGCGGGGTTGAGATTCTTGCCGGTCACCACAAAATGGAAGTTGATGCGGGTGAAGACTTTGGGGTCCTCGCCGGCGCGCTCGGCCTGCAGCTGCACGCTGCAGCCGGAAACGTCCTGGCGGCCGCGCTTGAGGATCAGCACCACGTCATAGGCGGTGCAGCCGCCGGTGCCGAGCAGCACCATCTCCATCGGCCGCGGTGCCAGGTTATGGCCGCCGCCGTCGGGCGCACCGTCCATCGCCACGATATGGCCGCTGCCGGTCTGGGCCACGAAGCTCATGCCGTCGGCACCCATCCATGTCACTTTGCATTCCATTTTGTTCGTTCCTGTCGTTTATATTGTGTGCTTCCGATCACAGGCGCATGATCTCGAATCTTGCAATTCTCAGTATATGGCATCGCCCGGCTTGGGTTGCTGACGCCCAAATCCCTATGAAATCTGAGGGTTTCCTCTAGTATGACAGCTCAATGACATACCTTGATTTTTCGTAAGTCATTGATTTTTAATCGAAATGCCCTGTCTGGTGCGTCACGTTTTTCTTTCCGCAATACGAAATTGCATTTCGCAGTACAAATTTTGCTTGCACTGGGGAAAACCCCATGTATAATTTGAATCATTGAACGACGGCACTGACAGCGCGCCAGAGTGCGAAAGCGAAGCCCCAGGGCAAGCCGCACCGCCCGCCAGTCCCTCCGTCGATCTCCCAGTGTCTCCTCCACCCTCCTCCTTTGGTGGATTCAAACCCAAGCTCAACCGCTTGGGTTTTTTTTCGCCCCTGCGTTCTGGCGCGCTAAGCACTGAAAAGCGCGCGACGCTGCCCTGGTTTGGGCCCGCGATGGCGGCGACCTTGACGAAAAGGTCAGTCTTTGCTTGTGTGGTTCCGGTAGCCGCCAGTATAATGGAAGGCTTTCCGTCATACCCGCGGAAGAAAGAGCAGGATCAGGCCAGCCCTCACGGGCCAGCCACAAGACTTGCAGGGGCGAGTACAAGCCTTCGCGAGTCGGATTTCGGGTACGAACTAATAGTCAGGAAAAATCATGAAGACCTTTTCCGCCAAGCCTCATGAGGTAAAGCGCGACTGGTACGTGATTGACGCGACGGACAAAGTCCTCGGCCGTGTCGCCAGCGAAGTGGCACGCCGTCTGCGCGGCAAGCACAAGCCGGAATTCACTCCGCACGTCGACACGGGTGATTACATCATCATCGTCAATGCAGCCAAGCTGCGTGTCACGGGTACCAAGGAAACGGACAAGAAGTACTATCGCCATTCGGGCTACCCGGGCGGTATCTACGAAACGACGTTCGGCAAGATGCAGCAGCGTTTCCCGGGCCGTGCCCTGGAAAAGGCTGTCAAGGGCATGCTGCCGAAGGGTCCGCTGGGCTACGCGATGATCAAGAAGCTGAAGGTTTACGCCGAAGCCGAGCATCCGCATGAAGCGCAGCAGCCCAAGGCGCTGGAAATCTAAGGAGGCCAATCCATGATCGGTAACTGGAATTACGGTACTGGCCGCCGCAAGAGCGCTGTGGCTCGTGTCTTCATCAAGTCGGGCAAGGGCGATATCATCGTCAACGGCAAGCCCATCAAAGAGTATTTCGCTCGCGAAACCTCGCTGATGATCGTGCGCCAGCCCCTGGAACTGACCGCTCACGCTGAAACGTTCGACATCAAGGTCAACGTGACCGGCGGTGGCGAAACCGGCCAGGCCGGCGCAGTGCGCCACGGCATCACCCGCGCCCTGATCGACTACGATGCGACCCTGAAGTCGGCCCTGTCGAAGGCTGGCTACGTCACGCGCGATGCACGTGAAGTCGAGCGTAAGAAGGTCGGCTTCCACAAGGCGCGTCGTCGCAAGCAGTTCTCGAAGCGCTGATGCGTTTTCGCAGGTCCGGTACTGCCGGATCTTGCGAGACCAAAGAAACCGCACGCTGGCCGTGCGGTTTTTTTTCGCCTGCAGGGTACGGAAATACTCTGGCCTGCCGAAAAAGCGATTGGGCAGCCATACTTTTGTGGGGTATGGGCTGCGCGCGGCTACAATCACGCCCTGTCGCCATCGGCAAGTGCTGCTTGCCGGCGCGAATGCGCCACGGCCGGAGGGTTCGGCACGAACGAGAGAGGAGTGAGAGTGATGCTGTTTTCGAAAAAGAAGGGTCTTTCGATCGATACTCTGATCGGCGAACACACCGCCGTCGACGGCGACCTGGTATTTGCGGGCGGCCTGCGCCTGGACGGCCGCGTGCGCGGCAACGTCACCGCGGCGCCGGGCAAGCCGAGCATGCTGGTGGTCAGCGAAAAAGGCATGGTCGAGGGCGAGATCAGCGTCGGCCACCTGGTGCTCAACGGCACCGTCAAGGGCCCGGTGCAGGCCACCGACCTGCTCGAACTGCAGCCGCATGCCCGCGTGCTGGGCGACGTGCGCTATGCGGCGCTGGAAATGCACCAGGGCGCGCTGGTCGAAGGCCGCCTGATGCCGCTGGTGCAAGGCGAGATCAAGGCGCTGCCGAACCTGGTCGAGGCGGCGCCGGCGGTCGAAGTGACGGAAGCGGCGGACGAGGCTGCTGTCACGGACCGCGCAACGCCCGCTGCCGACACCCAACCCACTGAAAAGGCCGCCTGAGCGGCACCCGCCATGCCGGGAACCCCTTGAAAACACAGGGTTTCGGCACGATCTTTCAGTAGCGCTTAGAATACAGGCGTATCTAAACAGGAGAACCCCCCATGAACGCAGTCGCAGAGGCACCCGTTACCGAGGACGTGCCGGCACCGTTCGTCTTTACCGACAGCGCCGCCGACAAGGTCAAGCAGTTGATCGAGGAAGAGGGCAATGCCGAACTGAAACTGCGCGTGTTCGTGCAGGGCGGCGGCTGCTCCGGCTTCCAGTATGGCTTCACCTTCGATGAGGAAGTCAACGAAGACGACACCACCATGGTCAAGAACGGCGTCACCCTGCTGATCGACTCGATGAGCTACCAGTACCTGGTCGGCGCCGAGATCGACTACAAGGAAGACATCAACGGGGCGCAGTTCGTGATCAAGAACCCGAATGCCTCGACCACCTGCGGTTGCGGCTCGTCGTTCTCGGTCTGACCGGCACCGGCCCAGAAAAAAACGCACCTTCGGGTGCGTTTTTTCTTTTCCGCGATGGCTTACCGCGCGGCGCGCCAGACCACGGGAAACCAGTCTTCGCGCATGCGCTCGCCGGTCTGCTGATCGATGCCGGGAAAGGGCGGTGAGGTGCGCCCGGGCCGCTGCATGAAGCGCACGTCGTCGCCCAGGAAGCGCGCCGAGAACGCTCGCCGGCGCCCGCTGCCGGTATTGCCGGCAGCGCCATGCACGGTACGGAAGTCGAACACCACGGCATCGCCTGGCTCCAGTTCCGGTGCGAGCAGGGTGTAGCTGCCGTCTTCCACGTCCGGCATCTCCATGAAGGCGTCGTTACCTCCATAGAAGTTCTCGCTGCTGGCCCAGCGCTTGGGCCGCACCAGCCGCGCCCAGCGGTGCGAGCCGGCCACCACGCGCAGGGTATTGGCCTGCGTCACCGGGTCCAGCGGGATCCAGTAGCTCGCGGTCTGGGTGCCGTCGACACAGTAGTAGGGCAGGTCCTGGTGCCACGGCGTGGGCTTGGCCGTGCCGGGCTCCTTGACCAGGATGTGTTCGTGGAACACCTGCACCGCCTGCGACTGCATGATGCGCCCGGCAATGGCAGCCGCCGGCGACTGGCGGATAAAGTCATCGAACGGCGTAATGCGCTGCCAGTTGCAGTAGTCCTCGAAGAAGCGCCCGCTTTCGCCGGGCCGTACGTTCTCGATGGCGAAGGGGCCCGGCTCGGCCAGGTTCTGCGCAAAGCCGTCGCGCAGCCGTTCGACCCAGTCGGTGAAAGCGCCGCGCAGCACCAGCACGCCGTCGCGCTGGTAGGTGTCGATGTGTTCCTGGGTGATGTTCATGGCGATATTGTGTGGGGGCGATGTGCCCAGTATCGCCATGCATTGGGGATAGGAAAAGCATATATTTCCTATGTTGCGATATAGGAAATCATGATCCCCTTCTCTTTCCGCCAGCTCGAATACTTTGTCGCCGCAGCCGAGCACGGCAGCATCAGCGCGGCGGCTCGCGCGCGCCATGTGTCGCAGCCGTCTGTCTCCACCGCGATCGCGCAGCTGGAAGACACTCTGGGCGAGCCTCTCTTCAGGCGCCAGGTCAGCCGTGGGTTGTCGCTGACGCCCGCCGGTCAGCGCCTGCTGGGGCGGGCACGAGACATCCTTGCGCTGGCGGCCGGCCTCACCGTGGACGACGCCACCGGCCGGGGGTTGACCGGCCAGCTCTCGCTGACCTGCTTCCAGGACCTCGGGCCGTACTTTGTGCCACGTCTGCTGGCGGGGCTGCGCCGGCACCATCCGGGCATCTCGGTGACCTTGTTCGAGGCCGACCTGGCGACCGTCCACCGCACGCTGCAGGCGGGCAAGGCCGAACTGGCGCTGACCTATGAACTGGGGCTCGATTCCCGCACCGAGCGCCGCACGCTGGCGGAACTGGCACCCTATGCGCTGCTGCCCGCCGGCCATCCGCTGGCAAGCGGCACCGATGTGAGCCTGGCCGACCTGGCCGGCGAACGGCTGATCCTCGAGGACATCCCGCAGACGCGCGAGTACTTCCTGTCGCTGTTCTGGGCGCATGGCCTGCACCCGGTGCTGCACCAGTACACGCAGACCTTCGAGATGCAGCGCGGACTGGTGGCGCACGGCTATGGCGTGGCGCTGTCGTGCACGCGCCCGGCCGGCGACCACAGCTACGACGGCGTGCCGATCGCCTGCCTGCCGCTGCGCGAGCCGGTGACGCCGCAGCGCGTGGTGCTGGCGCGCTCGCCGGCCATGCGGGCCTCGCCGCTGGCACAAGCGTTCATGGATTGGGTGGAGGCGGGCGGCGCGATGCGCCTGCCTTAGCGCGGATAGATCGCGCCCAGCACGCGCGGCCCGGCGGCGCCGGTCACGGTGGGCACGTTGCCGGGCAGGCGCAGCAGGCACTGGCGTGCCAGCCAGGCAAAGGCGATGGCTTCGACCTGCGACACCGGCACGCCGTAGTCATCCGAGGTCTCGATGGCCACGCCGGGCAATGCCTGCGTCAGTCGTGCCATCACGAACGCATTGCGGGCGCCGCCGCCGCAGACGATCAGGCGGCGCGCATCAGGCGCATGGGTGCGCATGTCGCGCGCGATGGCCTCGGCAGTCAGCGCGGCCAGTGTCGCCTGCACATCGGCAGGCGCGAGGTGTTGGAACGAGGCGAGACGGGCTTCGAGCCAGCCCGGATGGAACAGGTCGCGCCCGGTGCTCTTGGGCGGTGCTGCGCTGAAGTAGGGCTCGGCCAGGCACTGCGCCAGCAGCGCGGCGTCGACCCGCCCGCTGGCGGCCCAGTCGCCGTTGCTGTCGAAGGGAAGCCCGCGGTGGCGGCCGACCCAGTAGTCGAGCAGCGCATTGCCCGGGCCGCAGTCAAAGCCGCTGACGGCGCCGCCCGCCGCGGGCAGGATGCTGATATTGGAGATGCCGCCGATATTGCAGGCAACGCGGGTTTCGGCGTCGCTGCCGAACAGCGCATGGTGCAGCGCCGGCACCAGCGGCGCGCCCTGGCCACCGGCGGCGAGGTCGCGGCTGCGGAAGTCCGCCACCACGTCGATGCCGGCGAGCTCGGCCAGATGCGCCGGATGCTGGCTTTGGCGGGTGTAGCCGATGCCGTCGTACAGGCCCGGCCGGTGGCGGATAGTCTGGCCGTGGGCGCCGATGGCGGCCACCGCGGCCGCGTCGACCTGGGCCTCGCTCAGCAGTGCCGCCACGCAGTCGGCGTAGACCTGCGCCAGTGCATTGGCTGCCAGCGCCTCGCGATGGATCTCGTCCTCGCCCGGCTGCTGCAGGGCAGAGAATGCCGCGCGCAGCGTGTCGGGGAAAGGCTGGCTGGCGGCCGCCAGCACGGCGGGCCGCGCGCCGCTGAAATCCACCAGCACTGCGTCGGCACCGTCCATGCTGGTGCCGGACATGATGCCGATATAGCGTTCGCTGCCAGGCGCGGGCTGGGTCACGATGGGCGCGGTCAGTTGGAGGCGGTCAGCACGTTGTAGGTGCGCAGCGCATTGATGCGGCTGAGCAGCCCGCTGGTGTAGGTCAGGAATTCCTGGCGCGACTTGCCGGTCAGCGTTGGCGATTC
Source organism: Cupriavidus sp. GA3-3 (assembly GCF_000389805.1). Classification (NCBI taxonomy): domain Bacteria; kingdom Pseudomonadati; phylum Pseudomonadota; class Betaproteobacteria; order Burkholderiales; family Burkholderiaceae; genus Cupriavidus; species Cupriavidus sp. GA3-3. The sequence goes on along the minus strand of NZ_KB944502.1, from coordinate 45,121 downwards.
CATCAGCGTGATGGTCAGCGGGTTCTGCGGCACGTCGTTGAAGCGGAACTCATAGTGCAGGTGCGGGCCGGTGGCCCAGCCGGTCGAGCCGACATAGCCGATCAGCTGGCCCTGGCGCACCGGCTGGCCCTGGCGCATGCCGGCAAAGCCGGACAGGTGCGCGTAGTAGGTCGAGTAGCCGTTGGCGTGGTTCAGGATGACGATATTGCCGTAGCCGTTCTGCTGGCCCACGAACTCGACCACGCCGTCGCCGGTGGCCAGCACCTTGGTGCCGGTCGGGGCGGCGAAGTCCACGCCCTTGTGCTGCGCCCAGTCATGATGCAGCGGATGCTCGCGGCCGCCGAAGCCCGACGACACGCGCGAGAATTCCACCGGCGAACGCAGGAACGGCCGCTTCATGCTGCGCCCGTCGAAGGTGTAGTAGGCGCCGCCGTCCTTGCTGTCTTCGGGCGCGAACCACAGCGCCTGGTGCAGCTGGTTGCGGTTGATCAGCTCCAGTGCGACCACGCGGCCGTTGCGCACGAAGGTGCCGTCGCGGAAGCCCGCTTCGTAGATGATGCGGAAGCGGTCGCCGCTGGCGATGTCGTGGTGGAAGTCGATCACGCCGGAGAAGATCGACAGCATCTGCTGCACGACTTCGTCGGGCACGTTGGCCGCGTCCATGGCCTTGAAGAAACCGCCCGCGGAAATCGCGCCCGAGGCCATCTCATAGTGCACGTCATTGTCGACGCGCTGCACCTTGGCCTTGTAGGCGGCGGCGGTGTTGTCGCTGGCCGCGCGCACGCGTTCGATCACCAGCTCGCGCGAGGCGGCTGCGTCGCCGCCCAGGTTGGCCTGCAGCGACACCAGCGTGTTGCTTTCGTCGATCTCCGCCTGCACCGCCTGGCCGGGGTTCAGGTTGAACAGGCCGCGCGCGGTCGGGTTCTTGACGATGAACGCCTGCGCGTCGGCATCGTCCACGCCCAGCCGCTTGAGCAGGCTGGCGATGGTGTCGCCGCGCTGCATGCGTTCTTCGCGCACGTAGACGGCCTGGCTGTCGGTAAGCTGTTCAAGTTGCTCGCGCACGTCGGGCATGCGCAGCGCCTGCTGCGTGCGCGGTGCGAGCGGATCGTCAAAGGCGCTGCGCGGCGCAACGCCCATCGCCGCGGCCATGCCGAGCGTGAAGATTGCGCCCACCGAGGCCGTCAGTTGTTTGCGCCGCCGCGCGTGCTGGGGGTTGGTCGGATCGACAAGAACCACCAGCTCACGCGCGAAAACTTCGCGGAGTCTGGACCACATCACGTAAAATTCAACCTTGGTCTGAGCACCGCTGCCGGGGACGATGTGTCTCGTCTGCCTTCCTCCCCCGAGGTGCGGCGCGGGCTCTTCACTGTTATTTGGCCGCCTGCATTGCTGCATAAAGTGGCGGGTGGCGCACTGGAAAGGCTTCCGTAGGCGCCGGGAATCGCGGATTATACCAAAATCCGGCTCTGGCGGCTGTCAGGAAATTTCCTAAAATTTCAAGTATTTCAAAGACTTACGTCATGACTGAAGTTGCCACGGGCCCTACGGCCAAATACCCCCTGACGCCGTCGGTGATGCAGGCCCTGGAAGTCTCCAAGCGAGGCTGCGACGAACTGCTGATCGAATCCGAATGGGCGCAGAAGCTGGCGCGCAGCGAGGCCACCGGCGTGCCGCTGCGCATCAAGCTGGGCCTGGATCCGACCGCGCCCGACATCCATATCGGCCATACCGTGGTGCTGAACAAGCTGCGCCAGCTGCAGGACCTCGGCCACCAGGTGATCTTCCTGATCGGCGACTTCACCTCGACCATCGGCGATCCGTCGGGCCGCAACAGCACGCGCCCGCCGCTCACGCGCGAGCAGATCGAGGCCAACGCCCAGACCTACTACCGCCAGGCCAGCCTGGTGCTGGACCCGGCCCGCACCGAGATCCGCTACAACAGCGAGTGGTGCGATCCGCTGGGCGCGCGCGGCATGATCCAACTGGCGGCCAAGTACACCGTGGCGCGCATGATGGAGCGCGACGACTTCACCAAGCGCTTCCGCTCCGGGATTCCGATCTCCGTGCATGAGTTCCTGTACCCGCTGATGCAGGGCTATGACTCGGTCGCGCTCAAGTCAGACCTGGAGCTCGGCGGCACCGACCAGAAGTTCAACCTGCTGGTCGGGCGCGAGCTGCAGAAGGAATACGGCCAGGAGCCGCAGTGCATCCTGACCATGCCGCTGCTGGTGGGCCTGGACGGCGTCGAGAAGATGTCCAAGTCCAAGGGCAACTACGTCGGCGTGACCGAGGCGCCCAACGAGATGTTCGGCAAGCTGATGAGCATCTCGGACGACCTGATGTGGCAGTACTACACGCTGCTGTCGTTCCGCCCGCTGGCCGAGATCGAGCTGATGAAGCAGGAAATCGCGCTGGGCCGCAATCCGCGCGACTGCAAGGTGCTGCTGGCGCAGGAAATCGTGGCGCGCTTCCACAGCCAGGCCGATGCCGAGAAGGCGCTGGAAGACTTCAACCACCGCGCCCGCGGCGGCGTGCCGGACGATATCCCGGCAGTGAGCCTGACTGGCGCGCCGCTGGGCATCGCGCAGCTGCTCAAGCAGGCCAACCTGGTGCCGTCCACCTCGGAAGCCAACCGCAATATCGAGCAGGGCGGCGTCAAGATCGATGGCGCCACGGTCAGCGACAAGGCCACCAGGGTGGCAGCGGGCACCTATGTCGTGCAGGTGGGCAAGCGCCGTTTCGCGCGCGTGACGCTGGCCTGAGGCGGCCGGGATGATCGCGCTGATCCAGCGGGTGGCCCAGGCCCGCGTCACGGTCGAAGGCCGCACCACCGGTGAAATCGGCGCCGGCCTGCTGGCGCTGGTCTGCGCCGAGCGCGGCGACACCGAGGCGCAGGCCGAGCGGCTGCTGGCCAAGATGCTGTCGTACCGGGTGTTTTCCGATGCTGCCGGCAAGATGAACCTGCCGGTTCAGAACATGGACGGCAACGGCAACGCCGGCGGGCTGCTGGTGGTTTCGCAGTTCACGCTGGCGGCCGATACCAACAGCGGCACGCGGCCGAGTTTCACGCCCGCTGCCTCGCCCGAGGACGGCCGGCGCCTGTACGAGCATTTCGTGGCGCAGGCGCGCGCCGCCCATCCGCAGGTGCAGACAGGCGAGTTCGGCGCGATGATGCAGGTCAGCCTGGTCAACGACGGCCCGGTCACCTTCTGGCTGCGGGTGCCGCCGGCCTGAACAGATTCCAAGCTGCCGCGCCCCGGCGCGGCACCAAGACAGGAGAGACAAATGAAACTCTGGAGCAAGTCCTTCAACGACAACGCGCCGATTCCCGGCGAGTTCGCCTTCTGCGTGCCCGACGCCGCCGCCCACGTGGCCCTGTCGAATAACCGCAATCCCGACCTGCGCTGGGAAGACGCCCCGGCCGAGACGCGCTCGTTCGTGCTGATCTGCCACGACCGCGACGTGCCCAGCAAGGGCGACGACGTCAACCAGGAAGGCCGCGAAGTGCCGGCCGCGCTGCCGCGCGTTGACTTCTTCCACTGGGTGCTGGTCGACATCCCGCCGGGCCTGACCTCGATCGCGGCGGGCTCGCACAGCGACGGCGTGATCGCGCGCGGCAAGCCGGGCCCCGAAGCCACCGGCGGCACCGCCACCGCGGGCGGCCTGCGCCACGGCATCAACGACTACACCGGCTGGTTCGCCGGCGATGCCGACATGAAGGGCGACTACTACGGCTATGACGGCCCGTGCCCCCCGTGGAACGACACGCTGCTGCACCACTACGTGTTCACGCTGTATGCGCTGGACATCGACCGGCTGCCGCTCGATGGCACCTTCACCGGCGCGCAGGTGCGCGAGGCGATCCAGGGCCATGTGCTGGCGCAGGCCAGCCTCACCGGCACTTATACGCTGAACCCCAATCTGGCGAAATAACGTCTGGCCGGCGCCGCGCCAGCCGCGCGGCGCCGGCCTCAAAGGAAATCCCGAAGGAAACGGCATGTCGCAAAGCCCCGGGCCGCATTCGCTGGCCTATACCCACCTGATCGTGATCCGCCACGGCGAAACGGCCTGGAACCGGGAGCGCCGGCTGCAGGGCCAGCTCGACATTCCCCTGAACGAGACGGGCCGCGCCCAGGCGCGCGCGCTGGCCACGGCGCTGGCGGGCGAGCCGATCGATGCGGTCTATGCCAGCGACCTGTCGCGTGCGATGGAAACCGCTGCGCCGCTGGCCGAGGTGCTCGGGCTGCAGGTGCGCCCCGATGCGCGCCTGCGCGAGCGCAGCTACGGCACGCTGCAGGGTAAGACCTACGCCGAAGTAGCCGAGCACCTGCCCGAGGATTTCGCCCGCTGGCAGGCGCGCGTGCCGGACTACGCGCCGCCTGAAGGCGAATCGCTGCTGGGCTTCCATGAGCGCGCGGTCGAGGTGGTGCTGGCGCTGTCGCGCCGGCACCCCGGCGAGCGCATCGCGCTGGTGGCGCACGGTGGCGTGCTTGACTGCCTGTACCGCGAGGCCACCGGCATGACGCTGGAAGCACCGCGCCAGCATGAACTGCTCAATGCCAGCGTCAACCGGCTACGCAGCGACAGCAGCCACCTGACGCTGGCGCAGTGGGGCGATGTCAGCCACCTTGAAAACCTGGCGCTGGACGAGGTGGACCGGCGCGTGCCTTAGCGCTACACGCGGACGCGGAACGGGGTGAAGTCGGTATTGCGGTCGAAATAATCCTCGTTCTCGGCCCGCTTCAGGAACCCGACTACCTTGTACGTCACCGGTGTCATCACCACTTCCCAGCCGGTCTTCAGCACGTACTGCGCCACTGCCACCTGGATCACCTTCTCCAGCGGCCAGATGCCGTAGAACGCGATCACGTAGAACAGCGACGAGTCGACCAGCTCCCCGGCCAGCGTAGAGCCGATCGTGCGCGTCCACAGCCACCTCCCCGAGGTCCACAGCTTCATCTTGGCCAGCACGTAGCTGTTGGTGAAGCTGCCGCAGCAGAAGGCGATCAGCGAGCCGAGCGCAATCCGCCAGGTGTTGCCGAACACGTCCTGCAGGCTTTTCTGGTAGTCCGCCATGAAGGGCGCCACCGGCATGTTCAGCACCACCAGGCTCATGAAGGTGGCGAAAGCCAGCGCGGCAAAGCCGGCCCAGACCACGCGCCGGTCGCGGCCGTAGCCGTAGACCTCGGTCAACACGTCGCCGAAGATGTAGGAGATCGGGAAGAACAGCACGCCGGCGCCGAAGGTCACCGTGCCGATCACGGGCAGCGTCACCTGTGCCGCCTTGGCCGCGCCGATCAGGTTCGAGCACAGCAGCACGGTGACAAAGGCCACCATGACGAAGTCATAGTAACGGTAGACGCGGCCAGCGGGGCCTGCGCTGGCGGGGATGGCGGACATGGGGGCTCCCGGTCGGACGCGCTGGCGCGCGGTGTTTTGGGCGCGATTATGCCAGCGGACCCCGGATTCTGCCGCGGCATGCGCAAGCGTTGCTGCGGCCGCCTGAAATGAAAATTCCCGGCCGAAGCCGGGAATTTCAGGTGGAGCGGCGCAGCCGGTGGCCGGGTCAGATATCCAGCTTGCTGATCTTGGAGCCGTTTACCGAGACGTCGAACATCAGGCCGGCATTGGTCTGCACGAAGGCAATCACCGGCTGCTGGCTGGTCAGGGTGTCGAGCCTGCCGTCCGCGCCGACCTTGGCCACCGCCACGTTGGCATCGGCGCCGGCGGTCCAGCCCTTGCTGGCAACAAACTTGTTGTAGGCCTCCGGGGTCATGAACATGATGATGACGGCCTTGGACTGCCCGCCGGCGGTCAGCCCGACCGAGGCCTGCGTCGTGCTGTAGTAGCCGACCGTCGCGCCCTTCGATCGCAGCGCACCCTCGCCGTACTCGCCGCCTACCACCAGGCCGGCCGAGATGACACGCGGGAACACCAGGACTCCTTGCGCACGCTGCGCCAGGTCGCGTGCGCCGGGGTTGGCGGAGAACAGCCGGTTCAGCGCTCCGTCCACCCCTGCATCGATTTCCTGCTTCTTGGCGACCGGGTCCTTCGAGGCGCTGGTGCCGGTGGTGGTGCAGCCTGCCGCCATTGCGGTGGCAACGAGCAGGCCCGATCCGGCAACCCGGGTAACAAAGTGGCGACGATTCATAGGTAACCTCCTGATGGGAAAAGTACCGCGTCTGGCTCAGTGGCTCAGTTGGCTGCGGCTGCCGCGGGTGCCTTGACCGTAATGGCCACGACTTCACGGTAGACGATCTTGGCCATCTGGCCCTGCTTGATGCCGTTCAGGTCGATGGCCGGATCCTGCACTTTCACGGTGCGCAGCGTCTCGCGCGGACCGCGGAAGGTGATCAGGCGCTTGGCCGGGTCGACCTTGGTGATCTGTGCGGTCACTGTGGTGGTGATCTCGCGCATGATGCCGGGCTTGCCGCCCTCGGCGGCGCGCGTGGTGCGGTCGACCGATTCGGCCAGTGCGGTGGCCTTGCTGTCGACCGGCTCAAGCGCGGCGACCAGCGCGGCGCCACGCGCCACGGTGAGGATGTCGCCCTTGCGGATCTGGCCAAAGTTGCGGGCCTCGTCGCCAGCCACCAGTTCGACCACGTTGCCGCGCGGGCCCTGGACCAGCACGGCCTTGGATTCGGGATCGATATCGACGATCTTGCCGCTGATGACCGCCTCTTCGGCCACGCCGACCGGCGCCGGCGGGCGCTGGGCGTTGGCACTGCCGGCGGCGAACGCGGTGGCGGCGAGGGCTGCGGCGAGCAGGCTGGACGAATGGCGAATCATTGGCTTTCCTTGACGTATTTGTGAAGGTGCCGTGCCTGGCGGGGCGCGGCCATCGCAGCACCGGGCCGGTGCCGATAAAGCCATTGTGGACAATCGGCCACGGGCCAGCAATCCACTTCGAAAAAATTTGGAGCGCGAAATTAAAACGTTTAATTGGTGCTGCGCCGGGGCCCTGCCAAGGCGCTGTTGCTGCTTCGTGCTGTCAGGCGTCGCCGAACAGTTCGCTGGCGCCGCTGCCTTGCGGGTTGGCCAGGCCGAAATGCCGGTAGGCGGCAGCCGTGGCCACGCGCCCGCGCGGCGTGCGCTGCAGGTAGCCTTGCTGGATCAGGTAGGGCTCGAGCACGTCCTCGATGGTGTCGCGCTCCTCGCCGATGGCCGCGGCGAGGTTGTCCACGCCCACGGGGCCGCCGCCGAACTTGTGCAGCACGGCTTCCAGCAGCTTGCGGTCCATCAGGTCGAAGCCGACGCTGTCCACGTCCAGCATGGCCAGCGCCGCGTCGGCCATGGCGCGAGTGATGTTCCCGTCACCCTTGACCTCGGCGTAGTCGCGCACCCGGCGCAGCAGCCGGTTGGCGATACGGGGCGTGCCGCGCGCGCGCCGGGCGATCTCCAGCGCGCCCTGCGGGTCGATACGGGCATGCAGCAGCTGCGCCGAGCGCGTGACGATGCGGGCCAGCTCATCGGCGGTATAGAACTCCAGCCGCGCCACGATGCCGAAGCGGTCGCGCAGCGGGTTGGTCAGCATGCCGGCACGCGTGGTGGCGCCCACCAGCGTGAACGGCTGCAGGTCGAGCTTGACCGAGCGCGCCGCCGGGCCCTCGCCGATCATGATGTCGATCTGGTAGTCCTCGAGCGCCGGGTACAGGATCTCCTCGACGACCGGCGAGAGCCGGTGGATCTCGTCGATGAACAGCACGTCGTTGGCTTCCAGGTTGGTCAGCAGCGCGGCCAGGTCGCCCGGGCGCTCCAGCACGGGGCCCGAGGTCTGGCGCAGGTTGACGCCCATCTCGCGCGCGATGATGTGGGCCAGCGTGGTCTTGCCCAGGCCCGGCGGGCCGAACAGCAGCACGTGGTCCAGCGCCTCGCGCCGGTTGCGCGCGGCGTGCATGAAGATATCGAGCTGCCCGCGCACCTTTTCCTGGCCGACGTACTCGTCCAGCAGCTTGGGCCGCAGCGCGCGCTCGAACGCCTCCTCCTGCGACGAGGCGGGGGTGGCGGCAATTACGCGGGCGGGGGCGGCAAGCTTGTCAGTTTCGATCATGGTGGTCAGGGGCCCGGACAGCGGCAACAATCCGCCATTCTACGCGCCTATGCAGGTCTCAAGCCTTGGACAATGCCTTGAGCGCCAGCTTGATGCCGTCCGACACGCCGGTCCCCGCCGGCACCTGCTTGATCGCGGCGGCGGCTTCCTTTTCCGAGTAGCCCAGCGCCAGCAGCGCATTGAGCACGTCGACGGCGCTGTCCGGCACCGCCGGCGTGCCCGGCACGTGGCCCAGCTCCGCGCCCAGCTTGCCCTTGAGCTCCAGCAGCAGCCGCTCCGCGGTCTTCTTGCCGATGCCGGGAATGCGCGTGAGGCGGCCGGCTTCCTGCAGCGTGATGGCCTGCGCCAGCTCGGGCACCGACATGCCCGACAGCACCGCCAGCGCCATGCGCGCGCCGATGCCGGTGATCTTGATCAGCTCGCGGAAGGTGTTGCGCTCCGATGCGGTGCCGAAGCCGTACAGCAGGTGCGCGTCCTCGCGCACGATCAGCTGCGTCAGCAGTGTCACCGGCTGGCCCACCGCGGGCAGGTTGTAGAAGGTGCTCATCGGCACGTCCACCTCGTAGCCGACGCCGTGGCAGTCGACCAGCAGGTGCGGGGGATTCTTCTCGATAAGGGTGCCGGCGATGCGTCCGATCATGGTGCGGAGGAGGGAATGGAAGGTGGGGGTCAGGGACCAGGCGGCCGCAAGTGTAGCCCAGCGGCCGCCCTGCCGGGGTCAGCGCGCCGGCGTATCCACCGCGCGCCGGCCCAGCGCCGGGTCGTCGGTGAAGAAGCCATCGATGCCGGCCGCGATAAAGGCCTGCACTTCCCGCTCCATGCCGGACGGGCTGCGCGTGGCGTCGTCGCCGCCGGTCTGGAGCGCCTTGGGCAGGAAGCTGTTTTCCGGACGGAAGGTGTAGGGATGGACGAACAGCCCGGCAGCATGCGCCTGGCGCACCACCGGCGTCGGCGCAGCCAGCGCGCCCTGCGCATCGCGCGGCACCACGCTGCTCTTCTCGGGGCCGATGCCGTCGGCATAGGCTGCCACCTCGCGCAGGCCGGTTGCGCCCAGCATGTCGCCGAAGGTGCGGCCGTCGCCCGCCAGCTTCCAGTCGGCCGGGCCCTTGCGCGGGTTGCCGATGAGCTGCACCAGCTTCACGTTGGGCTGCCCGCTGCCAAGCGTGCGCCGCAGCGCGCGCAGGCTGCCGGTCTCGAAGCATTGGATAAACACGGGTGCGTTGCGCAGGTAGGGTTGTGCCCGCAGCGCGGCCACCAGCTTGTCCTCGAGCGGCAGCCCGATGCCGCGGAAGTAGCTCGGGTGCTTCAGCTCCGCGTAGATGCCGATGGGTTTGCCGGTGCGCAGCGCGGCCTGCTCGGCCAGGCGCACGATCTCGTCGAAGGTCGGCACCTCGAACTGGTCGTTCAGGCGCGCATTGTCCGGGCGCAGGCGCGGGATGCGCTCACGCGCGCGCAGCGTCTTGAGCTCCGCCAGCGTGAAGTCTTCGGTGAACCAGCCGCTCAGGCGCTCGCCGTCGATCACCTTGGTGCGCTTGCGCTCGGCGAACTGCGGCAGTTCGGCCACGTTGGTGGTGCCGGTGATGTCGTTCTCGTGGCGCGCTACCAGCACGCCGTCGCGTGTCATGACCAGGTCGGGCTCGATGGCGTCGGCGCCGTCCTCGATGGCTTTGGCGTAGGCGGAAAGTGTATGTTCGGGGCGCAGCGCGCTGGCGCCGCGATGGGCGATCACCAGCGGTTTGGGAGGCTGGGTGGCGGCGGCCGCAGGCGCAGCGCTCGCGGCGGGTGCCGGCACCGGAGCCGCGGACACGGGCTTAGGGCGCGGCGCGGTGGCGCAGCCCGCGACCAGCGCGGCCCAGGCCGCGGCGGCCGGAAACAGCCAACGCCGGAAGGCAAGAACAGGGAAGAGGCTGGGGCGCCGGCGCGGCGCGCTCAATCGGGACTGACTAGGCATGCAGCGTTCCTGTGGTGAGACCAAGGCCCGATTGTAAGAGATGGGGAAGCGGGCACAGCAAGCGCCAGCCGCTGGCGTGTTCAGCCGACCAGCCGCCCGCGCCGCACGCGCATGCCTTTGCGCACCAGGTCGGGCGCCAGGCCCGACAGCGTGCCCAGGGTATCGCTGCCGTTGGCATGGCAGATCGCCACGCCGAGCGCATCGGCCGCATCGCTGCCGGGCTGGCCGGGCAGCATCAGCAGCCGCGTCACCATTTCCTGCACCTGCGCCTTGTTGGCGCGGCCGTAGCCGACCACCGCCACCTTGAGCTGCAGCGCGGTGTACTCGAACACCGGCAAGCCGTAGCCCACCAGCCCGCAGATCGCCGCGCCGCGGGCCTGGCCGAGCAGCAGCGTGGACTGCGGGTTGACGTTGACGAAGACCTTCTCGATCGCCGCGCAGTCGGGTGCATAGGTGCGCGACACTTCGCTGATGCCGTCGTAGAGCGTCTTCAGCCGTTCCGGCAACGTTGAATTGCCGTCGCTCTTGATCGTGCCCGAGGCCACGTAGGCAAGCTTGTTGCCGTGCTTCTCGATCACGCCGAAGCCGGTGGTGCGCAGGCCGGGGTCGATGCCTAGGATTCGCATTGGGTGGGTAGGATGGATGCCGTCGCTAGTGTATTGCTTTTTGCACCGGCACCTAAGGCAAAAAGCGGTTTCGCTTTCCCTTGCAGGAGAACGAAACCGCTTCGGAGCCGGCGGCCTTGCCAGGCAAGGCCGCAAGCCTGCCAGTGCTTAGTGGCGGAAGTGGCGCGTGCCGGTCACCACCATGGCGATGCCGCGTTCGTCGGCGGCGGCGATCACTTCGTCGTCGCGCATCGAGCCGCCCGGCTGGATCACGCAGGTCGCGCCCGCGTCGACCACCACGTCCAGGCCGTCACGGAACGGGAAGAACGCGTCCGAGGCCACTGCCGAGCCGGCCAGCGTCAGGCCGGCATTCTGCGCCTTGATGCTGGCGATGCGGGCCGAATCCACGCGGCTCATCTGGCCCGCGCCCACGCCCAGCGTCATGCCGCCGCCGCAGAACACGATGGCATTGGACTTGACGAACTTGGCCACGCGCCAGGCGAACATCAGGTCGTCCATTTCCTTCGGGTTCGGGTGGCGGCGCGTCACCACGCGCAGCTCGGACGGCTGCACGTTCCTGGCGTCCGGGCTCTGCACCAGCAGGCCGCCGCCGACACGCTTGAAGTCATACTGGTTGATGCCCTGGCCCAACGGGATCTCCAGCAGGCGCACATTCTGCTTGGCCGCGAACACGGCACGCGCGCCGGCGCTGAACGACGGGGCGATCAGCACTTCGACGAACTGCCTGGCCACGGCCTGCGCGGCGGTTTCGTCCAGCTCGACGTTGAAGGCGATGATGCCGCCGAAGGCCGAGGTCGAATCGGTCTTGAAGGCCTTGTCATACGCTTCCAGCGCATTCGCGCCCAGCGCCACGCCGCACGGGTTGGCGTGCTTGATGATGACGCAGGCGGCGCCGCTGGCGGCGTCGAACGACTTGACGCATTCCCAGGCCGCGTCGGCGTCGGCGATGTTGTTGTACGACAGTTCCTTGCCCTGCAGCTGCACGTAGTTGGCCAGCGCGCCGTCCACGGCCCTCAGGTCGCGGTAGAACGCGGCGGACTGGTGCGGGTTCTCGCCGTAGCGCATTTCCTGCACCTTGTCGAAGGCGAGGTTCAGCGTCTGCGGGTAGGCGCTGCGGCCCTGGTGCGACTTGTCGGCACCCAGGCTGGTCAGGTAGTTGGTGATGGCGCCGTCGTACTGGGCGGTGTGCGCGAACACCTTGGTGGCCAGGCGGAAATTGGTGTCGTAGCCGACGCTGTTGGCGTTGGCGCGCATTTCGTCGAGCACCACGGCGTAGTCGGCCGGGTCGACGATCACGGTCACGTCGCGATGGTTCTTGGCCGCCGAACGCAGCATGGTCGGGCCGCCGATGTCGATGTTCTCGATCGCGTCGGGCAGGGTGCAGTCATCCTTGGCCACGGTCTGCTGGAACGGGTACAGGTTCACCACCAGCAGGTCGATGGTCGGGATGTCGTGCTCGGCCAGCGCGGCCATGTGCTCGGGCAGGTCGCGGCGCGCCAGGATGCCGCCGTGGACCTTGGGATGCAGTGTCTTGACGCGGCCGTCGAGCATTTCCGGGAAGCCGGTGTAGTCGGCCACCTCCGTCACGGGCAGGCCGCTGTCGGCCAGCAGCTTGGCGGTGCCGCCGGTGGAAAGCAGCGTGACGCCGAGCGCGTTCAGTTCGCGCGCGAAATCGACGATGCCGGTCTTGTCGGAAACGGAGAGTAGGGCTTGCTTGATCATGGCTGTGGGAGACGCTTCAAATTCAAAGTAAACCGTGCTGCTGCAGCTTCTTGCGCAGCGTATTGCGATTGATGCCCAGATAGGCGGCGGCCAGCGACTGGTTGCGCTCTGCGCGCACCATCACGGCTTCCAGCAGCGGCCGTTCGACCGCCTCGAGCACCATGTTGTACATATTGGACGGCTCTTCGCCGTCCAGGTCGCGAAAATAAGTGTCCAGGCTTTCCCGGATGCACTGGTCGATAGCGTTGCGGCTCATGCGGCAAGCAACTCCCCGTTTTTGTTGTTGTTCGCTTCGTCTTGGTCTTGTGCTGCGTCGTCCACGTACACCAGCCGGTCAGAGATCTGCGCCTGCTCGTCGAAGAACGCATTGACCGCCGCCAGTTGTTCGGCGGTGCTCTCCAGTGTGTTCATGCGGTGGCGGAACAGGTTGGCGCCGCGCAGCCCGCGCGTGTACCAGGCAATATGCTTGCGCGCGGTGCGCACGCCGGTGAATTCGCCATAGAAGGCGTAGTGGTCTTCCAGGTGCGCATTCATGATGGCACGGATCTCGGCCACTTCCGGCGACGGCAGCATCTCGCCGGTCTTCAGGAAGTGCTCGATCTCACGGAACAGCCAGGGCCGGCCCTGCGCCGCGCGGCCGATCATGATCGCGTCCGCGCCGGTCAGCGCCAGTACTTGCTTTGCCTTCTGCGGCGTGGTGATGTCGCCGTTGGCGACCACCGGGATCGAGACCGCTGCCTTGACCGCGGCAATGGTCTCGTACTCGGCGTTACCGTGGTACAGGTCGGCGCGGGTGCGGCCGTGGATGGTCAGCATGCTGATGCCCGCGTCCTCGACCATGTGCGCGATGCGCAGCGCATTGCGGTTCTCGCGGTTCCAGCCGGTGCGGATCTTCAGCGTGACCGGCACCCGGTCGCCCACTGCGCCGACCACGGCCTGAACGATGCGCACCACCAGCGGCTCGTTCTGCAGCAGGGCCGAGCCGGCGGCGACGTTGCACACCTTCTTGGCCGGGCAGCCCATGTTGATGTCGATGATCTGCGCGCCGCGGTCCACGTTGTAGCGCGCGGCCTCGGCCATCATCGACGGCTCGGCGCCGGCGATCTGCACGGCGATGGGTTCGACCTCGCCGGCGTGGTTGGCGCGGCGCATGGTTTTCTCGCTCTTCCACAGCTGTGCGTTGGACGCCACCATTTCCGACACCGCATAGCCCGCGCCGAGCTGCTTGCACAGCTGGCGGAAGGGCCGGTCCGTCACGCCCGCCATCGGGGCGACAAACAGGTTGTTGCGGAGTTGGTGAGGTCCGATCTGCACGGTTGGGCGGCGGTTCTGAGAGGCCGTCCCGGTGACCGTAGCGTTCCCCTCGCGGCGTGGATGGCGCCAGGGAAGGGGTCGGGACAGCCTGCTCTGAGACGGAAGACGAAACGGAAAAACATGCCCCTGCCGAAACTGCAGCCGGCCTTGGATCGGGACATGTGCGAGGGCAGGATTCTACCGCCAAACCATCGCCATTGCCCAAGATTTGAGCATCCGGAGCGCAACCGGGCAGGGGCCGTGGCGCAAACGCCGCCATGCGCGTGGCGCTTGCGCCACTGGCGGGGTCAGCGACGCATCCCGAACATCATGTGGCGCGCCAGCGCATGCCGCAGCGGCGGCAGGCAGGCCAGCACGGCCAGCGACGCGCCCCGCGCGTGCGCGGCCAGCGGGTAGGCGATGCCGAACACACGTGGCAGCAGGTCGGTCACGCCGATGGTGACGGCGCGGTCGAGCCGGTGGCGGCTGGCGAAGGCTTGCAGCGCCTGCGGCGTGCAGGCGCTGCGCAGCGAATCGGCCAGCGCGAAGGCGTCGCGCAAGCCCAGGTTGAGTCCCTGTCCGGCCACCGGGTGCAGCGTTTGCGCGGCATTGCCGACCGCCGCCACGCGGCCGTTGACGGTCACCGGGGCCGCATTCAGGCCGAGCGGGAAGGCATGGCGCTTGCCGGCCAGCGTGAAATGGCCCATGCGGTCGCCAAAGGCCCGGCCCAGTTCCGCCGCGAACTCCGCTTCCGGCAGCGCGATGCGCCGCGCGGCCTGGTCCGGCGGGCAGCACCACACCAGCGCATAGCCCGGCACGCCATGCTCCTCGTGCGGCAGCAGCGCCAGCGGGCCTTCGTCGGTAAAGCGCTCCCAGGCCCAGCCCGGCTGCGGGCGCGAGCAGGTCACATGGGCGATCACCGCGGTCTGGCGGTAGTCGCGCGTGCGCGCGCCGCGGCCCTGGTGGGCGGCCTGCTGGTGGAACAGCCCGCCCTCGGCCTGCACCACCAGGCGCGCGGCCAGGTGTGCCACCTGGCCGTCGTGGCCGGTGCCGGCCAGTTGCACGGCGCCGGCATCGGGATCGTCCGCGGCGCTCGGCGCAGGATCCTGTGCGATCTGGTCGATGCGGGTCTCGAACACACGCTGCAGCCGGCCTTCGCCCGCCGCCTGCGCGGCATGGGCGAGCGCGCGCTCCAGTGCCTCGCACAAGTCGCCGTAGCGGACCACGTAACCGAGCGCCGGCACGCCGTAGTCGTCATGGTGCAGCCGCACATGGCCGAAGCGGCCGCGCTGCGAGACATGGATATGCTCGATCGGGCTGCCGGGCACCGGCCAGGCGCCGATCTGCTCCAGCAGCTGGCGGCTGCCATGCGACAGCGCGATCGCGCGCGGATCGCGCGCGGCGCGCGCCGGCGTGGCGGCATCGACCAGTGTCAGGCGCCAGCTGGTAGTGCGGAGCAACTGGCAGGCCAGCGCCAGCCCGACCGGGCCGCCGCCGACGATGGCGATATCGCGCAGGCTTTGGAAATCAGGCTGCGCGGCCGGCATCGTCGCTGCCTCCTGCATGACCCGCATCCGCCTCCGTTGGTGCTGCCGCATCGCGCTTCCAGCAGATCGCATCCGAGCGCGATTTGCCGGCCGCGGCGTCGCGCAGCGCGTTCTCGAGCTTCTGGTGGTTGAAACCCGGCAGTGCGCGCAGCTGCTCAAGCAGTGCACCATGGTTGGCGGCATTCAGCGGCGCCACGCAGCCCTGGCCCGAATCGGGCGTGCCGATCAGGATCAGCCAGGCCGTGCCGGCCCAGGGCGCGCGGTCGGACACCCGGACCACCACGCGCTCGAGCGTGTCCCAGGCGACTTCCTCGCGCTGGCCGTCGGGGCGGTGCACCACCACGCGGTCGTCGTACAGGTTGATGATGAAGGGTTCGGACGGATCGGGCCGGCGGTCGCTGCCAGCATTGCTGCCGCTGCGGGCCTGGCCCGGAAAGATCCTGCGCAGCCAGCCGATCATCGCAGACCTCCGGCAGCATTGGCGTTATCGCGCATCAGCGCCTCGATCTCGTCGGCCAGCACCGGCACGCCGCGCGTGATCAGCTCGCAGTCGCCGTCGGTGACCACGGCGTCGTCCTCGATGCGGATGCCGATATGCCAGTAGCGCTCGGGCACGTCCTCGGCCGGGCGCACATAGATGCCGGGCTCGATGGTCAGCACCATGCCCGGCTGCAGCGGCCGCCACGGGCGCTCGCCTTCGCCGCCGTGGCTGGCCACGCGGTATTCGCCCACGTCATGGACATCCATGCCAAGCCAGTGGCCGGTGCGGTGCATGTAGAAGCGGCGGTAGCTGCCGCTGGCGAGCACGTCGTCGAGAGTGCCTTCCTTGTTGCGGTCGAGCAGGCCGGTATCGAGCATGCCCTGCGCCAGCACGCGCACGGCGGCGTCATGCGGCACGTTGTAGGGCACGCCGGCGCGGGTCTCGGCGATGGCGGCGTCCTGCGCGGCCACCACCAGGTCGTACAGCTCTCGCTGCGCCGGCGAGAAGCGGCCCGAGACCGGGAAGGTGCGGGTGATGTCCGAGGCGTAGCCGTCGAACTCGCAGCCGGCATCGATCAGGCAGAGGTCGCCGTCCCTCAGTTCGGCGGGGCCGGCGCGGTAGTGCAGCACGCAGGCGTTGGGGCCGGCCGCGACGATCGAGTTATAGGCCACGCTCTGCGCGCCATGGCGGCGGAACTCATAGAGCAGTTCCGCCTCCAGGTGGTATTCACGCAGTCCGGCGCGGGTGGCCTGCATGGCCCGTACATGGGCCCCGGCGGAGATCTGCGCCGCGCGGCGCATGGTGGCCAGCTCGCCGGCATCCTTGAACAGGCGCATTTCGTCGAGCACGGTGCGGATGTCGAGCGCAACCGACGGCGCGGCCACCCCGGCGCGGCCCTGCATGCGCACGGCGTCCATCCAGCGCCGCATCTGCACGTCGGTGCGGGTCGAGTCGGCCAGCGGGTAGGCAATCTGCGCGCGGTTGGCCAGCAGCGGCGGCAGCGCGGCGTCGATCTCTTCGACCGAATGCGCTTCATCGAAGCCGAACGCGGCGCGCGCGCCATCCGGGCCGAAACGGAAACCGTCCCAGATCTCGCGCTCTTCATGCTTGGGGCGGCAGAACAGGATGCTGCGGTCGGCATCGGCGGGGTCGCCCGGCGCGCCGGCCACCAGCACCAGCACGGCCTCGGGCTCGGTAAAGCCGCTCAGGTAATAGAAATAGCTGTCGTGCCGGTACGGGTAGTCGCTGTCGCGGTTGCGCATGGCTTCCGGCGCCGTGGGCAGGATCGCCACACCGCCGCCGCCGGCGCGCAGGTGCTGCAGCACACGGGCGCGGCGGTCGCGGCAGGCGGCGAGGAGGGCGTTGTCGGGTGAGGACATGGTAGGGCCTGGGATGAGGAGGATCAGGGCGATTCTACCGCCGCTGGCGCCTCGCTGGCCGCGGGATCGTCCGGGCGCCTTGCCAGCCCCCGCCCAGTCAGCCGACCTAGCGCCCGTGCGCCGCCACAGGCGCTGCTGTTGCAAGCGCCGCATCCAGCTCGGCCAGCTGCGCCGGCGTGCCCACGTTCTCCCAGCGCCCGTCGAAGCGTTCGCCGGTAGCGGCGCCGGCGTCGATGGCCTCCCAGTAGTAGGGTGTCATCGGCATTTTGGTGCCAGGTTCGATGGCGGTGAAAAGGCGCGTGTCGTACAGGCCGATATTGCCGAATGTCAGCCGTTCGCCACCGTTGGCCAGTGTCCCGTCGAGCGTCAGCAGCCCGTTCGGTTGCAAGGTGAAGTCGCCGTTCGGGTGAAAGTCCGGGTTGGGCACCATCACCAGGTGCATGCGCGGGGCGGGCGCGCCGGCCATGTCGTGCGCGCGAGGCAACAGCCTGCGGAAGTCGTAGTCGCAGAAAATGTCGCCCGACACGGCCAGGAAGATCTCGCCGCGCTCCGGGTGCGTGGACAGCAGTGGCAGGGCCTGTGCGATGCCACCGGCGGTTTCCAGCGCAGTGCCCTCGGCAGAATAGGCCAGCCGCACGCCAAAACGGCTGCCGTCTCCCAGCGTGGCTTCGATCTGTCCGCCCAGCCAGGCATGGTTGATGACGATGTCGCGCAGGCCGGCACGCGCCAGCGCCTCGATCTTCCAGACGATCAGTGGCTTGCCGCCCACCGCCAGCAGCGGCTTGGGGCAGGTATCGGTCAACGGACGCATGCGGTCGCCGCGGCCGGCGGCGAAGATCATGGCCTTCATCAGAACAGAGCCTCCAGGGCAAGCAGCGCGGCCATGCCACCGGCGATGGTCCAGCCCACGCTGCGGGTTCGAGCGGCGATCAGGATGGCCACCACGCCGGCCACCAGCCGCGCGTTGGCGGGGGTGAGGGCAAGCTCGCCATGCTGCATCAGCAGATCAGGGGCGATCAGCGCCGACAGCATCGCTGCCGGCACGAACTGCAGCGCGGTGCGGAACCACGACGGCAGCCGCACGCGGCCTTCCACGGCGATGAACGACAGGCGGATCAGGAAGGTTGCCAGGCCCGCGGCAAGGAAGACCCACAGCAGGGTCATCGCACTCATGCGGCCTCCTTGCCGGCTGTTCCGCCTGGCGTGGCATCGGCGCCACGGCTGGCCGGGCGTTGCCCGGGGCGGTTGCCGCGGCCCAGCAGCAGCATGCCCACGGCAATGCCGCCGAGCGCCGCCACCATCAGCCCGAGCTTGTGCGGCAGGCTGTAGCAGGCCACCGCCAGCACGCTGGCGGCCAGCGCCGCGGCCACGTGCGAGCGGTGCTTCAGGCCCGGCACGATGATGCCGATGAAGGTCAGCGGCAGGAAGAAGTCGAGCGGCCAGTCGCGCGGCACCTGGGCGCCGACCAGCACGCCGGCCAGCGTCGACAGCTGCCAGCTGGCCCACAGCGCGAAGCCGCCGCCGAAGTAGTACCAGTGGCGGTAGCGGGCGCGCGGGCCGCTGTCGCCAAGCCGGTGCGTCATCGCGGCAAAGGCTTCGTCGGTCAGCAGGTAGGCGATCAGCGCCTTCCAGCGCCGCGGCAGGTGCGCGAGCGTGGGCGCGATGGTGGCGGAATACAGCGCATGGCGCAGGTTGACCATGGCCACCGTCAGCGTGATTACCACTGCCGGGGTGCCGGCGGTCCACAACTGGGTCAGGATCATCTGCGAGGCGCCGCCGAACACGACCACGCTCATCGCGCAGGCCAGCCACGCCGGCATGCCGGCGCCGACGGCCAGCACGCCGTAGATCAGGCCGAACGGCACCACGCCCAGCAGCATCGGCGCGAGCGCGCGCGCGCCGGCCAGCCATTCGCCGGCGGCGGTGATGGCGGGCGCGCGGTGGTCGCGCAGAACGGGCTGGTTGTCGGGCACGGCGTCAGAACGTGTAGCCGGCCGGGCTGGCCACGCCTTCGAGCGCGTCCAGTAGCCGGATCAGCTTGCGCAGTTCGGTGTAGCGGCCGGCCACCTGGCGGGTGTACTTCATCACCAGCGGCAGGTTGGCGAGGTAGCCATCCTTGCCGTCGCGGTGGTACAGGCGGGCAAAGATGCCCAGCACCTTGAGGTGGCGCTGCAGGCCCATCCACTCAAAATCGCGATAGAACTCGCCAAAGTCGGCGCTGACCGGCAGGCCGGCCTTGCGCGCGCGCTCCCAGTAGCGGATCAGCCAGTCCAGCTGCTGCTCCTCGTCCCATTCGATATAGGCGTCGCGCCATAGCGAGACCGCGTCGTAGGTGATCGGGCCGATCACCGCGTCCTGGAAGTCGAGCACGCCCGGGTTGGCGCCGCCATCGAGCACCATCAGGTTGCGCGAGTGGAAATCGCGGTGCACGTAGACCTGCGGCTGCGCAAGGATATTGATGAGTAGCGCTTCAGTCACTTCGCGCAGGTCCGCCTGCTGGGCCTCGGTCAGAGTGGCGCCCAGGTGCCTGGCCACATACCACTGCGGGAACAGGTCGAGCTCGCGCTGCAGCAGCGCGCGGTCGTAGGCCGGCAGTTCGCCGGGGCGGGTGGCGGCCTGGATGCGGACCAGGGCGGCGGCCGCGTCGGCGTACATGGCGTGGGCGGTGGAGTCATCGAGCCGCGACAGGTAGGTCTGGTTGCCAAGGTCGGCCAGCAGCAGGAAACCCTGCTCCAGGTCCTGCGCCAGCACGGTCGGCACGGTCACGCCGGCCGCGCCGAACAGCCCGCATACGTGGATGAACGGGCGGCAGTCCTCGTGCGCCGGCGGGGCGTCCATCACGATGGCGGTGGGATGCGCCGGATGGCCGGTGCTGACGCGGAAATAGCGCCGGAAGCTGGCGTCGGCCGAGGCGGGGGCGCAGGAATCGGGATCGGCGGACCAAGTCGGGCCAAGTCCGGATACCCAGGCCTTGAGCTGGTCCAGGCGCGGGTCGTGGGGGAGAGCTGCCATACAGATACGTGTGGGGAACGGGCGCAGAGTGGAAACGTAAATGAAACCGAAAGTAAGCGGGAAGGCGACCCTAGGTTGCCCCGTATAATACCCGACCAGACCCGGGCGCCGGGCGGCCCCCGGGTGGGGCCATTCGGTGCCCCGCAGCCTGCTCCGGCGGGGGCTGGCGGCTTGCAGGCGGGCCGCAGCCGACGCCGAGACTGACAACCCGTGCGAATGACCGAACAACGACGATCACCGAACAACAGGGCCTTGCCTTCGCCTGCCCCAACCAGCGTTCCTGCCCGAGCCAGGCGCGCCGGCGGCCTGCACGCGGGCGCGCTGCGGCCGCTGGTGCTGGCCATGGCCAGCCTGTCGGCCGGCGCACACGCGCAGATGTCCGGTTCGGCGATCCCCGATCTCGACCAGGTCGAGCCGGTGTTCGAAGCCGCGCCGAAAGCGCCGCCGCTTCCGGTGGAATCCGGCGAACTGGTGCCGCGGCTTGCCGAACCCGGCAAACAGTCTGACGCCGGCTCCGACGCCCCGACCTTTATCGAGGCCGACCGCATGACCGGCTACAGCGAGCGCGGCGTCGAGCTGGAAGGCCATGCCGAGCTGCGCCGTGACGGCGGTGCGATCAAGGGCGACAAGCTGACCTACGACCAGGACACCGACGAAGCCTTTGCTCAGGGCAATGTGCGCATGTCGCGCAGCGGCACGCTGGCGGTCGGTCCCGAGGCGCGGATGAAGGTCGAGGCCAACGAAGGCTATATGCTGTCGCCGGACTATTATTTCCAGCAGACCGGCGGCTCGGGCAAGGCCGAGCGCATCGACTTCCTGGACAAGGACCGCAGCACCGCCAGGCACGCGTCATACACCACCTGTTCGCCGGACAACGCCGACTGGTATTTCAGCGCGAACCGGATCGACCTGGACAACGACCGCCAGGTGGGCGTGGCCTACGGCGGCGTGCTGAATTTCTTCGGCGTGCCGATCGCTGCGGCGCCGGCGTTCAGCTTTCCGCTGAACGACGACCGCCGCAGTGGTTTCCTGCCGCCGCTGATGGGCTACGGCTCGCGTTCGGGCTTCGACCTGACCACGCCATACTACGTCAATATCGCGCCGAACCGCGACCTGACCATCTATCCGCGGCTGATGACGGAGCGCGGCCTGCAGCTCGGCGGCGAATACCGTTATCTGGGCCAGGGCTACAACGGGCGCCTGCGCGCCGAGTTCCTGCCGGACGACAAGAAGACCAATTCGAACCGCTGGGCCTACTCGATCCAGCATAACCAGAACCTGGCCAAGGGTCTCAATGCCTACCTGAATGTGAACCGGGTATCGGACGACCAGTACCCGGACGATTTCAACCGCAGCGTGTCGCAATCGACGCTGCGCCAGTACACGCAGGAAGGCGGCGTTACTTATAACTGGCAGGATTTCACGTTCCTGGCCCGGGTGCAGAAGTTCCAGACGCTGCGCCCAAGCGAGCCGTCGTACGAGCGCGTGCCGCAGCTCAACGGCAAGTACATCCGCTATGACCTGGGCGGCTTCGACGTGCAGGTGGAAGCGGACTACACGCGCTTCCGCATTCCGCTGACGTCCACCGGCTTCCAGCAGCCGCAGGGCGAGCGCATGTTTATCCAGCCGAGCATCAGCTACCCGATCGTACGGGCGGGCTGGTACGTGACGCCGAAGGTCACCTTCAACGCGACCCAGTACCAGATGGAGGCGGCCTCCAACACGCCTACGGTGCAGAATAATTTCTCGCGCGTGCTGCCGACCATGAGCCTGGACTCGGGCATGACATTCGAGCGCGAGGCACCGACGGTCAGCCGCCTCTTCGGCGTGAACTATGTGCAGACGCTGGAGCCGCGCCTGTTCTACGTGTACACCCCGTTCCGCGACCAGAGCCAGTTCCCGCTGTTCGACACGGTGCAGTCCGACTTCGGCTACGGGCAGATCTTCAGCGAGAACCCGTTCACCGGCTACGACCGCGTCGCCGACAACAACAAGCTGACCGGCGGCCTGACCACGCGCCTGATCGAAGCCGACACCGGAATCGAGCGCTTCCGTGGCACCATCGCGCAGCGCTACGACTTCACCGGCCAGCGCGTGCAGATCAACGGCACGCTGGCGGATCCCAAGGCGGGTTTCTCGGATCTGCTGGCGGCCACCACCATCCAGATGTTCCGCGGCTATTACCTGGACGCGGGGGTGCAGTACAACCCGGACAGCGACCGGATCAACTACGGCAACGTGGCGGTCTCTTACCGGCCCGAGTCGCGCAAGGTGATTAACGCAGGCTACCGCTACCGCCGCCCGACCTCGGTGACCGACAACACCGCGATCGACCAGTTCGAGGTGTCAAGCCAGTGGCCGATCACGCGCCGTGCCTACGGCATCGCACGCTTTGCCTTCGACCTGGCCGCAAGCCAGATGGTCGATGCGCTGGCCGGCGTCGAGTACGCCGCCGACTGCTGGGTCGGCCGCGTGGTCTACCAGCGCTTCCGCAACACCACGCAAGGCTACACCGGGCGGGTCTTCCTGCAGGTGGAGTTCCGTGGCCTTTCCAAGATCGGTTCCAACCCGTTGAACATCCTGCGCCTGAACGTGCCCGGCTATGAGCCCGTGTCGGCCAAGCCGGTGCCGACGACCCAGTTCGATCACTATGAATGACGGATTACGATGAAACGTCAAGAATTCGCCGTGTTTTCCTTTCTCCTGACGTCCTGGCATCGCTTGCTGCTGCCGGCGGTGCTGGCCGCCATGACGGTGCCGGCTGCCGCGCAGCTCAAGGCGCCCGGGACGGCGCCGCGCTCCAGTGGCATCTTCGTGCCGCAGGCGTCTGACGTCGCGGCGCCGTCGAGCCAGCCCAAGCTGGGCGTGCCCCAGGCCGGCGGCCAGAAGCGTTCGCAACTGGTCGACGAAGTGGTGGCAGTCGTCAACAACAGCGTGATCACGCGGCGCGAGCTGCTCGACCGTGCCGACGAGATCGAAGGCCAGCTGCGTGCCGCCGGCCGCCCGGTGCCCGCGCGCGCCGACCTGCTGGGCGAGGTGCTCGAGCGCCTCGTAATGGAGCGCGTGCAGACCCAGGCCGCACAGGAGGCCGGCATCCGCGTGACCGACCAGGAAATCGACCGCGCCATCGAATCGGTGGCACAGCAGAACCGGCTGAACGCGACCGAGCTGCGCCGCCGCGTCGAGGCCAGTGGCATGACCTGGACCAAGTACCGCGAGGAACTGCGCAAGCAGGTACAGGTGATCCGCCTGCGCGAGCGCGAGGTCGATTCCAAGGTGCAGGTCTACGACGGCGAGATCGACAACTACCTGGCGGCGCGCGGCGGCCAGGGCGCCGCCAGCGGCCCGACCGAATACAACGTGGCGCAGATCCTCGTGCGCGTGCCCGAGAATGCCTCGGACGCACAGAAGCAGGCGCAGCGCGCCAAGGCCGAAGGGCTGCTCAAGCAGGCCCAGGGCGGTGCCGACTTCGCGCAGCTGGCGCAGGCCAATTCCGAGGGCCCCGAGGCGGCCCAGGGCGGCGCGATGGGCTTCCGCGAGATCGGCCGCCTGCCGGCACTGTTCGCCAACGCCGTGGTCGACTTGCAGGCTGGCGGGGTGGCGCCGCAGGTGGTGGAAAGCGCGGCGGGCTTCCATGTGGTCAAGCTGGTGGCCAAGCGCGCGGCGCCGGCATCCAGCCCGGCCGCGGCCTCGAAGATCACCCAGACCCAGGTGCGCCACATCCTGATCCGCACCGGCCCCAACATGCCCGAAGCCGAGGCGCGCCGCCAGCTCAGCACGCTGCGCGACCGCATCACCCACGGCGGCGATTTTGCCGACGCGGCCAAGCGTTTCTCGCAGGACGGCTCGGCGCAGAACGGCGGCGACCTCGGCTGGGTCTCGCCGGGCGAGCTGGTGCCCGAGTTCGAGCAGGCGATGAGCCGCCTGCGCCCGAACGAGATCTCGGAGCCGGTGGTCACGCAGTTCGGCGTGCACCTGATCCAGGTGCTCAACCGGCGCGAGACCGAGATGTCGCCCGAGAAGCAGCGCGACTTCGCCCGTGCCGAAGTCCGCGAACAGAAGCTGCGCGCAGCCTATGATGACTGGGTGCGCCAGCTGCGCTCGCAGGCGTACGTGGAGTATCGGGTCAACCGGCAGCGCTGAAGCGCCGGTCCCCGATCCGCTGACCTGACATGCCCGACCCGCTAGCCCTTGCCATCTCGACCGGAGAACCCGCCGGCATCGGTCCCGATATCACCATCGGGGCGTTGCTGCAGCTGGCGGGCGCCAACAATGGCGTCGGCGGCGGGCAATACCGCTTCCATGTGCTGGGCGATGCCCGCCTGCTGGCCGATCGCGCCGCGGCGCTGGGCGCCACGCACGCCTGGGAGCGGCGCATTGCCGACGGCGACGTGGTGGTCGAGGACATACCGCTGGCGGTCGCGTGCGAGGCCGGGCGGCTCGACGCGCGCAACGGCCCCTATGTGCTGAAGCTGCTCGATGCCGCCATCCGCGGCTGCCGCGCGCGCGGCAAGTCCGCGCCCCGGTATGCCGCAATGATCACGGCGCCGGTGCAGAAGAGCACCATCAACGACGCCGGCGTCCCCTTCACCGGCCATACCGAATACCTGGCCGAGAGCGCCCGCGTGCCGCGCGTGGTGATGATGCTGGCCGGCCCGCAGCCCGCGCACGACGGCGCCATGCTGCGCGTGGCGCTGGCCACCACCCACCTGCCGCTGCGCGCGGTGCCCGATGCGCTGTCGGTGCCGCTGCTGGTGCAGACGCTGTCGATCATCGATGCCGACCTGCGCCGCTACTTCGGCATCTCGCGGCCGCGCATCCTGGTCACGGGCCTGAACCCGCACGCCGGCGAAAGCGGCCATATGGGCCGCGAAGAGATCGACATCATCACGCCCGCGCTGGCGCAGGCCAAAGATGCCGGCATCGACGCGCGCGGACCCTTTCCGGCCGACACGCTGTTCCAGCCGCGCCACCTGCGCGATGCCGACTGCGTGCTGGCGATGTACCATGACCAGGGGCTGGCGCCACTGAAATACGGCACCTTCGGCCACGGCGTGAATATCACGCTGGGGCTGCCCTTTATCCGCACCTCGGTGGACCATGGCACCGCGCTCGACCTTGCCGGCACCGGCCAGGCCGAACACGGCAGCATGATCGAGGCCATCCGCAGTGCGGTCACCATGGCCGGCCACGCCAATGGCCGGCGCCCTGGCAGCAACGGTGCCACGGGCAGCCATCCTGGCCACACCCATTCCGGCCTGCAGCCGCCATGCTGAAGCTGGACGAATAACCCATGCGTTCAAACGTGCACCAGGGCCATGTGGCCCGCAAACGATTCGGGCAGAACTTCCTGGTCGACGACACCATCATCCACGGCATCGTCAATGCCATCAGCCCGCAGGCCGACGACGTGCTGGTCGAGATCGGCCCCGGCCTGGGCGCGCTGACCGACCCGCTGCTCGAACGGATCCCGCAGATGCAGGTGGTTGAGCTGGATCGCGATCTGGTCGAGCGCCTGCGCCGCCGCTATGGCGAGCGCCTGCAGGTCCACGCCGGCGATGCGCTGGCGTTCGATTTCGACAAGCTCGCCGTGCCCGGCCGCCCGCTGCGCATCGTCGGCAACCTGCCGTACAACATCTCCAGCCCGCTGCTGTTCCACCTGATGGATTTCGCCGACCACGTGCGCGACCAGCACTTCATGCTGCAGAAAGAGGTGGTGGAGCGCATGGTGGCCGAACCCGGCAGCAAGGCCTTCGGCCGGCTCTCGATCATGCTGCAGGTGCGCTACTACATGGAACACGTGCTGGACGTACCGCCGGGCGCCTTCAATCCGCCGCCCAAGGTCGATTCCGCCGTGGTCCGCATGATCCCGTGGCCGCGCCACAGCGACGGCCGGCTGCGTTCGCCGCATGCCGATTGCGACATCACCGTGCTGGGCGACGTGGTCACTGCAGCGTTCTCGCAGCGGCGCAAGGTGCTGCGCAACACGCTCTCGTTCCTGCGCGACCAGGTCGACTTCGATGCGATGGGTTTCGACCTCGGCCGCCGCGCCGAGGAAGTGCCCGTCGGCGAATATGTCGAACTGGCCCGGCGCCTCGGTGGTACGCCATCCGGCCGGGCCGGACAGGCCGCCTGAGGCCCGCGCATCCCGATTCCCGAATTTCCCGCGACTATTTCGTGCAAGACCGTCCCATGACAGCCCAGACCCAAACCAACCGGCGTCCCGTGATCCTGACCGGCGACCGTCCCACCGGCCCGCTGCACCTTGGCCACTATGTCGGCTCGCTGAAGAGCCGCGTGACGCTGCAGGACACGCATGAGCAATACGTGCTGCTGGCCGACACCCAGGCCATGACCGACAACGCGCACGATCCCGACAAGGTGCGCCGCAACGTGCTGGAAGTGGCGCTGGACTACCTGGCCGTGGGCATCGACCCGGCCAAGACCACCATCACCGTGCAGTCGCACCTGCCGGCGCTGGCCGAGCTGACGCTGATGTACCTGAACTTCGTCACGGTGGCGCGGCTCGAGCGCAACCCGACCATCAAGGAAGAGATCCAGGCGCGTGGCTTTGGCCGCGACATCCCGGCCGGCTTCCTGTGCTACCCGGCATCGCAGGCCGCGGACATCACTGCCTTCAAGGCCCACGTGGTGCCGGTGGGCGAAGACCAGGCGCCGCTGATCGAGCAGACCAACGAGATCGTGCGCCGCATCAACCACCAGGTCGGCCGCGAAGTGCTGCCCGAATGCAAGGCCCTGATCCCCGAGTTCGGCCGCCTGCCTGGCGTCGACGGCAAGGCCAAGATGAGCAAGTCGCTGGGCAACGCGATCGCGCTGGGGGCTTCGCCCGAGCAGATCAAGGCTGCGGTGCACAGCATGTACACCGACCCCAACCACCTGCGCGTGTCGGACCCGGGCCAGGTCGAGGGCAACGTGGTGTTCACCTACCTGGATGCGTTCGACCCCAACACCGAGGAAGTCAAGGCGCTGAAGGAGCACTACCGGAAGGGCGGCCTGGGCGACATGGTGCTCAAGCGCCGCGTCGAGGGCATCCTGCAGGACATGCTGGCCCCGATCCGCGCGCGCCGCGAAGAACTGGCCAAGGATCCGGACTATGTGTTCGACATCCTGCGCCAGGGCACCGCGAAGGCACGCGCACTGACCCAGCAGACGCTGGACGAAGTGCGCGACGCGCTCGGCATGTTCTCGTTCGAGGCACGCCGCTGAGCGTCAGGCAGCGGCGGCTCCGGCCGCCGCAGTATTGCGCTTGCCGCGCCGCTCAGGCGCGGCGATTGACCAGCACGATGCCGGCCAGCACCAGGAGTGCCGCCACGGCAAAGCGCGGGCCCACCGCGTCGTGCATCAGCACCACGCCGAAGGCGACCCCGAACAGCGGCGTCAGGAAGGAAAATACCGACAGCCGCGACGCCAGGTAGCGCCGCAGCAGCCAGAACCAGGTCAGGTAGCTGGCAAACGCGATCAGCACTGACTGGTAGAACAGGCTCGCCAGCACCACCCCGTCGATCTGCACGGTTGCGGTCTGGCCGGCGGCCACCGCCATCGCCAGCAGCATCACCGCGGACACCGCCAACTGGTACAGCAGGGTCTTGCTGGCCGGGGCGCTGGCCAGCGGGCTGGCGCGCACCACCAAGGTGGTGGCGGCCCACAGTGCGCCGGCGAGGATGCCAAGCGCATCGCCCGGCAGCGTGCTGCCCTGCGCCGACGGCGCGGCAATGCCATCGGCAAAGGCCAGTGCCATGCCCGCGAACGCGAGCGCCACGCCCAGCCATTGCCAGGTGTGGAGCCGCTCACCCGGCACCACGAAATGCAGGCCCAGCGCGGTGAAGATCGGTGCGGTGTACAGGAACACCGCCATGCGCGAGGCCGTGGTGTGTCCCAGCCCGACGAAGATGCAGAAGAACTCCGCGCCGAACAGCAGCCCGGCCAGCAAGCCGGCGTTCAGCGTGCCGTCGCGCCGCCACAGCGGCGTGCCGCGCCAGGCGGCAAAGCCGAACACCAGCAACGCCGCCACCGCCGAGCGCACGCCGGCCTGCAGCACCGCGCCCATCACCGGCGCGGTGACCTTGATCACCACCTGCTGCAGGCCCCAGGCGGCGCACAGCACCACCATCAGGCCCACGGCGATGCCGTCGAGCGGCTGCCGGGTCAGGGCTTGCGTGCTCATCGCCAGCGTCCGTCAGGGACGCCTGGCGTCGCGGGTCGAATGGCGCTCGATCAGTTCGATCTTGTAGCCGTCCGGGTCTTCGACAAAGGCGATCACGGTGGTGCCGCCCTTGACCGGGCCGGCTTCGCGCGTGACCTTGCCGCCGGCGGCGCGGATGCGCTCGCAGGCGGCCGCGGCATCATCGGTCTCCAGCGCGATATGGCCGTAGGCCGTGCCCAGGTCATACTGGTCGACGCCGTAGTTGTAGGTCAGCTCCAGCACCGCGGTCTCGCTCTCGGGGCCGTAGCCGACGAAGGCGAGGCGGTACTTGTACTCAGGGTTGTCGCTCTGGCGCAGCAGCTGCATGCCGAGCACGCGGGTATAGAAATCGATGGAGCGCTGCATGTCGCCGACGCGCAGCATGGTGTGGAGGAGTCGCATTTGAGGGCCTTCAACTGTTTTAGGTATAGGAAGGCGCCATTTTAGTGCGTTTGGCCGAAACGTACCGGCCCGCTCCCGCCCGCTCAGAAAGTCGGCAACAGCTCGGGCGGGTGTGCCCGCAGTTGCGCGCGCGCATCGCGGAACTCGGGGAAGATCGATTCCACGGTCTGCCAGAAGCGCGGGCCGTGGTTCATTTCCTTCAGGTGCGCCAGCTCGTGCGCGGCGACATAGTCGATCATCGACAGCGGGAAATGCATCAGGCGCCAGTTCAGCCGGATCTTGCCGTCGGCGGTGCAGCTGCCCCAGCGCGTGGCAGCCGAGGTCAGCGCAAAGCCGGTGTGGCGCACGCCCAGCTTGTCGGCGTAGATATCGAGGCGCTCGGCCAGCAGCCGGCGTGCCTGCTGCTGCAGCCAGCCCTGCACGCGGTCCTTGATCTGCTGCTCGTCGGCATGGCCCGGCAGCGCCAGGTGCAGCACGCGGCGGTCGGCATCGAACAGCAGCGCGCCGAGCGGCGACTCCAGCGACAGCGTCAGCGGCTGCCCCAGGAAGGGCAGGCTGGCGCCGTCGCGCCATTGCACCGTGGGCAGGATGCGGCGCGACTCGCGGTGGCGCCACTCGCCCAGCTTGTTGAAGATCCAGCGCTGTTTTTCCAGGATGGCCGACTCGATGTCCGCCAGCGTGACCCAGCGCGGCGCCGTGATCGACAGGCCGCGGTCGTCGATGGTGAAGCCGATGGTGCGGCGCGCCGAGCGCTTGAGCGTGTAGTGCAGCGGCCGTTCGCCGATACGCAGCAGGCGTGCATTGGGTTGCGGCACCGGCCAGGCGGGCTGCTGCGGCGGCTCCGGCGCAGGCGGGGCCGCAGGCTGCGGCGCCTGGGCGGACTCCGCCAGCGGCAGCTCCAGCTGCGCGCCGTCGGCGTCGGTGGCGGGTCGCAGCAGCTTCATGCGGCGGGCCCGCCCGGGGCCGCGCTCCGGTAGCTCTGCGGATCGATGCGGCGCATATCGCGCTCGATCCATTCCGCCACCTCCTGGTTGAGCTGGTCCGCGGTCTTGTTGGCCGAGGCGATCGCCGGGCCAACCGAGATCGTCACCATGCCCGGGTGCTTCAGGAACGAATTGCGCGGCCACACCCGGCCCGAGTTGACCGCCATCGGCAGCACCCAGGCGCCGGTTTCCACCGCCAGGCGCGCACCGCCGCTCTTGTAGCGCGCCTTCTCCAGGCCCGAAGGCGTGCGCGTGCCTTCCGGGAACATGATGATCCAGGCGCCTTCGGCCAGCCGCTCGCGGCCCTGACGCGCGGCCGAGGCGAAGGCGCGGGTGCCTTCCTTGCGGTTGATATGGACCATCTTCAGCATGCCCAGCGCCCAGCCGAAGAACGGCACCAGCAGCAGCTCGCGCTTGAACACGAAGCACAGCGGCTTGGGCATCAGCGCCACGTAGGCCACGGTTTCCCAGGCTGACTGGTGCTTGGACAGCAGCACCACAGGCTTGTCGAGCATCACGTCCATATGCTCATGGCCTTCAATGCGGTACTGGATGCCGCAGATGCCGCGCGCGGCCCAGATCACCAGCAGGGGCCAGCCGCGCACGAAGCGGAAGCGCTGGTCGGCATTCATGAACGGGAACACCAGGAAGCAGGCGCAAGCGTACGGCGGCGTCAGCACCAGCAGGTACAGCGCAAACAACAGGGAACGGAGAAACGTCATGCGGGGGGGCGGGGGTGCGAATAGGGAATGGATGCGGGCGGTCAGCCGGCGCTATGAGTGGGTGGGCGCTGTGCGCCGCCGTTGCCGGTCAGCCAGCGCGCAAACGCGAGCAGGTCGTCGTGCACTTGCGTGCCCGGCGGCAGGGCGCCCTGGTCGAGGGTCTTCTGGCCCTTGCCGCTGCGTACCAGGTGCGGCGCGCAACCGACCGCCACGCCGGCTTCCAGGTCGCGCAGCGAATCGCCAACGATGGGCACGCCGCGGAGCTCGATGCCGAAGCGCTCGCTGATCTGCTCCAGCATGCCGGGCTTGGGCTTGCGGCAGTCGCAGCCGTCCGCGGCGGTATGGGGGCAGAAGAACACCGCGTCGACGCGCCCGCCCAGGCGCGCGAGCAACGTGTGCATCTTCTCGTGCATGGCGTTGAGCGCGCTCATCTCGAACAGCCCGCGGCCGATGCCGGACTGGTTGCTGGCGAGGACCACGCGGTAGCCGGCCTGGTTCAGCGCGGCGATGGCCTCCAGGCTGCCGTCGATCGGCACCCATTCATCGGGCGTCTTGATGAACTGGTCGCTGTCGAGGTTGACCACCCCGTCGCGGTCCAGGATGACAAACTTGGGCGGCGTCTGCGGCATGTGCGGCTCCGGTGGCTGAGATCAGGCGGCCAGCTTGGAGATGTCGGCCACGCGGTTGGCCATCGCGTGCAGCGAAGCCAGCAGCGCCAGGCGGTTGGCGCGCAGCTGCGCATCCTCGGCCATCACCATCACATCATTGAAGAAGCGGTCGACGGCATCGCGCAGCTGGGCCAGGTCGCGCAGCGCGGCGGTGAAATCGCCGCTGGCGAAGGCGGCTTCCACGGCCGGGCGCACGCGCTCGATGGCGGCGTGCAGCGCGCCTTCGGCCTCTTCCCGGAACAGCGCCGGATCGACCGCGCCGACCGGTTCGGTGTTCTTGCGCAGGATGTTGGTGATGCGCTTGTTGGCGGCGGCCAGGGCCTCGGCCTCGGGCAGCGCGGCAAAGGTGCGCACGGCTTCCATGCGGCCCAGGATGTCGTGCAGCTGGTCCGGGCGCAGGCTGACCACGGCCTCGACTTCGTTGGTGGTGTAGCCCTTGTCCTTCAGGTAGCCGCGCACGCGGTCGTACAGGAAGTCGGCGATTGCGTCGGGTGCCGGCTTGACTGCAGCGATGCCGGCAAAGGCCTGTTGCGTCAGCGCCAGCAGCGACGACAGCGACAGCGCCAGCGGCTTTTCGATCAGCATGCGCAGGATGCCCAGCGCATGGCGGCGCAGCGCGAACGGATCCTTCTCGCCGGTGGGCTGCAGGCCGATGCCCCAGATCCCGACCAGGGTCTCGAGCTTGTCGGCCAGCGCCACGGCGGTGCTGACCGCGCCTGCGGGCAGCGCATCGCCGGCAAAGCGCGGACGGTAGTGTTCGGAGCAGGCCAGTGCCACGTCTTCGGCTTCGTCGTCGTGGCGGGCATAGTACGTGCCCATGGTGCCCTGCAGCTCGGGGAACTCGCCGACCATGTCGGTCAGCAGGTCGGCCTTGGCCAGTTCGGCGCCGCGCATCGCGGCGGCCTTGTCGGTCGGCACGCCGCTGCCGTTGAGGGCGTCAGCGATATGGCCGGCGATCTGCTGCAGGCGCTGCACGCGGTCCAGCTGGGTGCCGATCTTGTTGTGGTAGACCACGCTGGCCAGCTGCGGCACGCGCGACGCCAGCGTCTTCTTGCGGTCCTGGTCGAAGAAGAACTTGGCATCGGCCAGGCGCGGGCGCACCACGCGCTCGTTGCCGGTGATGATCGACTGCGGCGTCTCGGTGGCCAGGTTCGACACGATCAGGAAGCGGTTGCGCAGGTGGCCGTCGGCATCGGTCAGCGCAAAGTACTTCTGGTTGGTCTGCATGGTCAGGATCAGGCATTCCTGCGGCACCGCCAGGAAGGCTTCCTCGAAATGGCAGGCATAGACCACCGGCCATTCCACCAGCGAATTGACTTCATCGAGCAGCGACTCGGGCATGATCACCTGGTCGGCGCCGGCTTCCTTGAGCAGCGCGGCGCGCATGCGCTCGCGGCGCTCGGCGTAGCTGGCGACCACGTGGCCGGCGGATTCCAGCCGCTGCGCATAATCATTGGCATGCGCGATCTCGATCACGCCATGCGACAGGAAGCGGTGGCCCTGGGTCAGGTTGCTGGCCTGCAGCCCCAGCAGCGTCACCGGCAGGATCTCGGCGCCGAACAGTGCGATCAGGCTGTGCGCCGGGCGCACGAAATGCACGGTGCTGCCGTCCGGGCGCTGGTAGCTCATGACCTTGGGGATCGGCAGCTTCGCAATGGTGTCTTCCAGCGCTGCCTGCACCGCGGCAGCCAGTTCGGCGCCGCGTGCGGTATAGCGGTAGAAGAAGGCCTCGGCCTTGCCGTCGGAGGCGCGCTCCAGCGACTGCCAGTCGATCTCGGCAACGCCGACCGACTTGGCCAGCGCAGCCAGCTTCTTGGCCAGCGGCGCGGTGGGCTCGCCGTTGGCGTCCAGCGCGACCGACAGCGGCAGGACCTTCTCGCGCTGCTCGCGGTCCGGCGCGCTGCGGCGCACGCCCGACACCAGCGCGGCCAGGCGGCGCGGGGTGGCGAACGGCGTCACGGTGGCGCCCGGCTCAAGCAGGTCGCGCTCGCCCAGGCCGGCGAACAGGCCCTGCGCGAAGGAGTCGCCCAGGCGCGCCAGCGCCTTGGGTGGCAGCTCTTCGGTGAACAGTTCGATCAGCAGCGAGTCGGTCATGGGTTGCGACATGAATCGTATCCAACAGGTTGTAGCGCGCGCCGCTTATCAGCAGCGCGGCGAAAGATTAGGTTCCACTCCGGACAGCAGCCACAGGCCGTTCTGTTGCCGGAATTGCAGCGTGGTGTAGGCGCATTGCGCGGCCGCCGCGGCGCTGGCCGCGCCGTTGCTGCCGCCGCGGCTGCCTGCAGCCGGGAAGCGTGCGTCGATGCGGCGCAGGCGCTTGTCGTAGCGGATCTCGTCGATGCGCCCGCCCACCCAGAAATCGATCTTCGGCGGCAGCTGCGCCGCCGAATAGTAAGTCTTGACCGTGCGGCGGGTGCGGCCGTTGCGGGTCTCCATCTCCACCCACGTCAGCGGGTAGCGGATCGCGCTTTCATAGGCGCGCAGCGGCACGCGGTGCCACCCCAGGTCGCGCTGGCCGGACAGGTCGCACGAGAACGAGCGCACCAGCTGCGCCCACTGGTCGAGCGCGTTCAGCGACGGGCGCCATTGGCGCGCCATGGCCAGCTGCAGCGCCTGCGGATCGGCCTCGCACACATTGCTCAGTTCGGCCGGCAGCATCAGCACCTGCGCGCTGGGTGCCGCCTGCGCGCGCGCGCCGATGGCATTGCCGGCGGCGGCGAGCGCGGCGATCGCCATGGCGCAGCACAGCGCGCTGCGCGCCAGTTGCGTCATGCCCGGGCTCCGCCGTTGCCGCACATCGGGAAGCCGAGGGCCTCGCGCGAGTCGTAGTAGGCCTGCGCCACCTGGCGCGACAGGTTGCGGATGCGGCCGATATACGCCGCGCGCTCGGTCACCGAGATCGCGCCGCGCGCGTCCAGCAGGTTGAAGGTGTGGGCGGCCTTGAGCACCTGCTCGTAGGCGGGCAGCGCCAGGCGCGTGCCGGCGGCCTGGCCTTCCTCGGCGCCATCGCCGTTGCCCATCAGCCGCTTGGCTTCGCCTTCGTGCTCGGCGAAATGGCGGAACAGGATCTCGGTGTTGCTGTGCTCGAAGTTGTAGGTCGACTGCTCGACTTCGTTCTGGTGGTACACGTCGCCATAGGTCAGGCGGCGCGTCTCGCCGTTCTCGACCCACTCGGTCCAGATCAGGTCATAGACGTTCTCGACCTTCTGCAGGTACATCGCCAGGCGTTCGATGCCGTAGGTGATCTCGCCGGTGATGGGCTTG
Source organism: Cupriavidus sp. GA3-3 (assembly GCF_000389805.1). NCBI lineage: Bacteria > Pseudomonadati > Pseudomonadota > Betaproteobacteria > Burkholderiales > Burkholderiaceae > Cupriavidus > Cupriavidus sp. GA3-3. The sequence continues at coordinate 10,815 of NZ_KB944502.1, read as the reverse complement.
CAGTCGATCCCGCCCACCTGCTGGAAGTAGGTGAACTGCGTCACTTCCATGCCGTTGAGCCAGACTTCCCAGCCCAGGCCCCAGGCGCCCAGCGTGGGGTTCTCCCAGTCGTCCTCGACGAAGCGGATGTCGTTCTGCTTCAGGTCCAGGCCGAGCGCCTCGAGCGAGCCCAGGTACAGCTCCAGGATGTTCTCCGGCGCGGGCTTGAGCACCACCTGGTACTGGTAGTAGTGCTGCAGGCGGTTGGGGTTCTCGCCATAGCGGCCGTCCTTGGGGCGGCGCGACGGCTGCACGTAGGCGGCACGCCACGGCTCGGGGCCGAGCGCGCGCAGGAAGGTGTGTACGTGGGATGTGCCGGCGCCGACCTCCAGATCGATGGGTTGCAACAGCGCGCAGCCCTGCCGGTCCCAATAGGCCTGCAGGGTCAGAATCATTTGTTGGAAGGTCAGCATATGAAGACTAGGTAGAGGCACCCGGGCGCGGTCGCGGCGCCCGGCATGCAGGCCGCGCGGCGCGTGCCGGAGCCGGCGCATGCGGATTTTGCCAAACCCTGAATTCTATCGGCTTTTTGGCGAGGCGCCCCGTTTGGCGGGGCCGGCTAGGTCACGCACCGATGGTGGAGGATGCCCGCCAATGTCGGTCCTACGCAACGCATCGGGAAAATACCGAGGCGGATTTCAGGTTTGGCCGCTGCTGGCCGATAACGTTTTTGTATACAGTATGAGTAAGCAACCCGTTTCAGAGCGTTGCGATTGACAGTCCGTGCCGGCATGGCGGGCACGGCGGCTGCTGGCTGGCACCGCAGTAGCCGTTTGTCGGTAACTGATTATTGATGGGGACTTGGCATCATGGCACTTCTTTCTCGCAAACCTTACCTGGTCGCAATCGTGGTCATGATCGCCGCGGCCACCGTGTCCGTGGCGACCGGGCTGCTGAACTGAACCGGCTGGCGCCCACCTGAGGCGCCACCACCGGCACCGCAATCCAGCGCCGGACGGCGGCGGCGATCCCGCCGGGTCCGGTGCCTGCTCCTGTGCCTTCAGCCTGCACCGCGCAGCTTGCGCACACGCCAGGCAGCAAGCCCCAGCACCAGTGCAAACAGCGCCAGCACCGGCGCGTTCCCCCAGCGGATATAGGGCGTCAGCCCCTGCATGCCCTGCACCTCGGCCGCCAGCGTGCCGACCGTGAAGGTCGGCAGGCGTTGCTGCACCGAGCCGTCCGGACGCACCACCGCGGTCATGCCGGTATTGGTCGAGCGCAGCATCGGCCGGCGCGTTTCCAGTGCGCGCATGCGCGAGATCTGCAGGTGCTGGTCCAGCGCGATGGTGTCGCCGAACCATGCCAGGTTGGTCAGGTTGGCCAGGACATTGGCCGGCGCCGGCTGCTGGCGCAGCGTCTGCGCGATCTCCTCGCCGAACAGATCCTCGTAGCAGATATTGGGCGCCACGCGCACGCCGCGCACCGGCAGCGAGGCCTGGTCGAGCCCGCCGCGGCGGAAGTCGCCCAGCGGCATCTTCATCATGTCGACGAACCAGCGGAACCCCAGCGGGATGAATTCGCCGAACGGCACCAGGTGGTGCTTGTTGTAGCGGTACAGGCGTTCGGTCTCGGGGCCCAGGCCGAAGACGCTGTTGGTGAAGTCCACCGGCGAGTCGGCGCCGGCGGCGCCGAACAGCACCGTGGTGCCGCTGGCCAGCGCGTAGTCGCGCACCGCCACGGCCACGTCGACCGGCAGCTCCTGCAGGATGACCGGGAACGCGGTTTCCGGCGTGACCACGAGGTCGGCCGGCGCGGCGGTGATCATGTCGCGGTACAGCTCGATCGAGCGCTGGATGCCGGCGGGCTCGAACTTGATGTCCTGGGCCACGTTGCCTTGCAGCAGCCGCACCGACAGCGGCTTGCCGGCGGGCGTGGTCCAGGCCAGCGGCGCCAGCGCGGCGCCCGCGGCGGGCAGGGCCAGTGCCAGTGCCAGGGCGCCCAGCGCCCGGCCGCGCTCGCCGCGGCCCAGCCCGCGTACTGCAGCCGCCAGCAGTGCCGCCACAGCGGCTGCCAGCGCGCCGATGCCGTACACGCCAAGCAGCGGCGCGAAGCCGGCCAGCGGGCCATCGGCATGGGCATATCCGCCCGACAGCCACGGGAAGCCGGTAAACACCACGCCGCGCAGCCATTCGGTGAGTCCCCAGGCAGCGCCGAAGGCCAGCGGCGCCAGCAGCGTGGCCCGGGGCAGGCGCGCCGTCAGCCGATGCCACAGCGCGCCGGCCAGTGCCGGGTAGAGCGACAGGAAGCCCGAGAACAGCACCACCGCGAGCGCGGCCATCCACGCCGGCATCTCGCCGTAGACGTGCATGCTGATATAGAGCCACCAGATGCCGGACAGGAACCAGCCCAGCCCGAAGGCATAGCCAGTGGCGGCGGCCAGGCGCGCGCGCGGCGCGTCGGCCATCAGCGCGGCCAGGCCGGCCAGCGACAGGATCTGCAGCCACCACCAGTCATGGGGGGCAAAGGCTTGCGTATGGGCGATGCCGAGCACGCCGGCCAGCAGCAGCCGCGCCATGGTCGCCGTGCGCGAATGCGCGCGCGTGCCAGGCACGCCCGCCGGGGCGGCGTCGGCAGCGGCGGCGCCGTTGAGGATCGGGGCGGAACGCTTCATGCGCCGGCCGCGCCCGCGTTGTCGCCGTTGGATTCCCGGTGCACCTGCAGCAGGTGCACCTGGCGCGCGTCGGCGCGCAGCACTTCGAAGCGGATCGGCGGCAGGGTGATGACCTCGCCGCGGTGGGGCACGTGGCCCACGTGGTTGGATAGCAGCCCGCCCACGGTATCGACATCGTGGTCGGAGAAGGCGGTGCCGAAGGCGTCGTTGAACTGGGCGATCTCGGTCAGGCCGTGCACGCGCCAGCTGCCGTCGGGCATCGGCAGGATATTGTCCTGGTCTTCGTCCAGGTCGAACTCATCCTCGATGTCGCCGACGATCTGCTCCAGCACGTCCTCGATCGTCACCAGGCCTGCCACGCCGCCATACTCGTCGACGACCATGGCGATATGGTTGCGGTTGATGCGGAAGTCGCGCAGCAGGATGTTCAGGCGCTTGGACTCGGGGATGAACACCGCCGGGCGCAGGGTCTCGCGCAGGTCGAAGGCGGGGTCGGTGTAGTAGCGCAGCAGGTCCTTGGCCAGCAGGATGCCGATGATGTTGTCACGGCTGCCTTCATAGACCGGGAAGCGCGAGTGCGCGGTCTGCTGCATGAAGGGGATGAACGCCTCCGGGGCATCCGCGATATTGACCATATCCATCTGCGCGCGCGGCACCATGATGTCGCTCGCGGTCAGTTCGGAGACCTGGAACACGCCCTCGATCATCGACAGCGAGTCGGCGTCGATCAGGTTGCGCTCATGCGCTTCCTGGAGCACTTCGAGCAATTCCGCGCGGGTGTCCGGCTCGGGGGAAATCAGGTCTGACAGGCGTTCGAGAAGCGATCTGGGCCGATCGGCCTGCTTCAGGTAAGCGGGCTTCGAACTGGGATAAGGGTCGTTCATTTCGCGGCGAGCGCGTGGTGGAGATCGTCTGAAGGATACACTAAAAGCCTGGCCGTCCCGTGACGGCGGGCGGTGGCCTGCGACAATATGTGCAGCAGGCGGCGCCCGGTCGGCGCCGCCCGTGAGAAAGGAATTACGCGGGGATCACGCGGTGCGATCGCCCTGGTAAGGGTCGGCGTAACCGAGTGCCTGCAGCGTTTCGGTCTCGATCGCCTCCATTTCCTCGGCCTCGGCGTCTTCCTCGTGCTCGTAGCCTTGCGCATGCAGCACGCCGTGCACGATCAGGTGCGCATAGTGCGCTTCCAGCGGCTTGCGCTGCTCGCGCGCCTCGGTTTCCACCACCGGGCAGCAAAGCACGATATCGCCCGTGACCGGGTCTTCCTCGTTCTCCGCATAGGCAAAGGTCAGCACATTGGTGGCGTAATCCTTGCCGCGATAGGTGCGGTTCAGCGTGCGGCCCTCTTCCTCATCGACGAAGCGGATGGTCAGCGCGGCGTCGGCATACAGCGCCGACTTGACCCAGGTCTCGATCTTGCGGCGCGGCGGCAGGCCGGCGCGCTTGCCGACGCCGTCGCCGTTCTGGATCTCGAGTTCGAGTCCGGGCGGGGTGGCCGGCGTGCCGGTGGTGGTGACCACCGGCGTGGCGGTCACGGCCACCGACAGCGAGTCATGGTTGTCCGGGCGCACCAGCAGGCCAGCCTGCTGGTTGGTGTCGGTGTGCTCGGCCAGCAGCGCGACCACGCCGTCGGCGGCCTGCGACAGGTCCAGCGTCAGGCTGCGGCCGTCGGGCAACTGCACGCGCAGCGCGTGCGCGGCGCTCTTGCGCGCGCGGCCGTCGCCGTCGAACAGGGTCAGGCTCACGGCGGAAGACTTGGATTTCTGGGATTTCAATTAAGCGTCCTTGTGCTGGGCGTGGTATTCGTCATAGGCATCGACGATGCGGGCCACCAGCGGATGGCGCACCACGTCGATGCTGGTAAAGCGGGTGCAGGCAATGCCGCGCACGTCGCGCAGCACGTGCAGCGCCTCCACCAGGCCGCTCTTCTGCCCCCTGGGCAGGTCGATCTGGGTGGTGTCGCCGGTGATCACCGCCTTGGAGCCGAAGCCGATGCGCGTGAGGAACATCTTCATCTGCTCGGGCGTGGTGTTCTGCGCCTCGTCCAGGATGATGAAGGCATGGTTCAGCGTGCGCCCGCGCATATAGGCCAGCGGCGCGATCTCGATCATCTGGCGCTCGAACATCTTCTGCGTGCGGTCGAAGCCAAGCAGGTCGTACAGCGCGTCATACAGCGGGCGCAGGTAGGGGTCGACCTTCTGCGCCAGGTCGCCAGGCAGGAAGCCCAGGCGCTCGCCGGCTTCCACCGCCGGGCGCGTCAGCACGATGCGCTTGACCGCGTCGCGCTCCAGCGCATCGACCGCGCACGCCACTGCCAGGTAGGTCTTGCCGGTGCCGGCCGGGCCGACACCCAGCGTCAGGTCGTGCGACAGGATATTGCGCAGGTAGTCGCGCTGCGCCACGGTGCGGCCCTGCAGGCCGGTGCGGCGCGTGTGCAGCACCGGCGATTCGTCGCCGATCTCGCGCTCTTCGACATTGTCGCCGTTGCCGGGCAGGTAGCTGCCATGCGCGGACAGCTGGCGCGTTTCCACCAGGCCCAGCTGCACGTCGTCGATCGACAGCGGCGTGCGCGCCTGGTTGTAGAAGCGCTCCAGCGCCGTTGCCGCATCCTGCGCGTTGCCGCCGCGCACCGTCATGCGGTGGCCACGGCGCTGGATGTTCACGTCCAGCGCCTGCTCGATCTGGCGCAGGTTCTCGTCGAGCGGCCCGCACAGGTTCTGCAGCCGGGTGTTGTCGTCCTTGGGGGCGACGAATTCTGCGGAAGGGATTTTCATCGGTAGGCGATGGCCTCGCTGGATGGTGCCTGGTTACTGCCGAACCACGATCTCGCCGCGCAGCGAGTGCGGGAAGGCCTGCGTGATGCTGACATCGACCAGCTGGCCGACCAGCCGGTCGCGGCCTGCCTGCGGCACGCCCGGCAGCGCAAAGTTGACCACGCGGTTGTTCTCGGTGCGCCCGTGCAGCTCGGTCGGATCCTTGCGCGCGGGGCCTTCCACCAGGATGCGCTGCACCGTGCCGACCATGTTCTGGCTGATGCGCTGCACGTTTTCCTCGATGGTGGCCTGCAGGCGCTGCAGCCGGCGCAGCTTGACCTCGTGCGGGGTGTCGTCGTGCAGGTTGGCAGCGGGCGTGCCCGGGCGGGGGCTGAAGATGAACGAGAACGAGGTGTCGTAGCCGATCTCTTCGATCATCGCCATCAGCTTCTCGAAGTCGGCATCGGTCTCGCCGGGGAAGCCCACGATAAAGTCCGAAGACATCGACATATCCGGGCGCAGCACGCGCAGCTTGCGGATGATGCTCTTGTACTCCAGCACGCTGTAGCCGCGCTTCATCGCCATCAGGATGCGGTCGGACGCATGCTGCACCGGCAGGTGCAGGTGGTTGACCAGCTTGTCGCAGCGGCCGTACAGCTCGACCAGGCGCGAGGTGAATTCCTTCGGGTGGCTGGTGGTGTAGCGGATGCGCTCGATGCCGGGGATCTCGGCCACGTACTCGATCAGCAGCGCAAAGTCGGCGATCTCGGTGGTGTCGCCCATTTTGCCGCGGTAGGCGTTGACGTTCTGGCCCAGCAGCGTGACTTCACGCACGCCCTGTTCGGCCAGGCCGGCGACTTCGGCCAGCACGTCCTCGAACGGGCGCGACACTTCCTCGCCGCGGGTATAGGGCACCACGCAGTAGCTGCAGTACTTGGAGCAGCCTTCCATGATCGAGACAAAGGCGCTCGGGCCTTCGACGCGTGCCGGCGGCAGGTGGTCGAACTTCTCGATCTCGGGGAAGGAGATATCCACCTGCGACTGGCCGGTGCGCTGGCGGCGCGCGATCAGGTCGGGCAGGCGGTGCAGCGTCTGCGGGCCGAACACCACGTCGACATAGGGTGCGCGCGAGACGATGCTGGCACCTTCCTGGCTGGCCACGCAGCCGCCCACGCCGATCACCAGGTCGGGTTTGACGGCCTTGAGCGCCTTCATCCGGCCCAGTTCCGAGAACACCTTCTCCTGCGCCTTCTCGCGCACCGAGCAGGTGTTGAACAGGATCACATCGGCGTCTTCGACGTTGTCGGTGGGTTCCAGCCCCTGGCTGGCGTTGAGGACGTCGACCATCTTGTCCGAGTCGTACTCGTTCATCTGGCAGCCGTACGTCTTGACGAAAACTTTCTTCATATGCCGATCTCAGTGGTTGACCTGGGGGCATCAGGATGTTGCAACAACACGGCCGGCGCGTGGGGCACGCTGGTCGCACTTCCGGGGGACTACGATTTCTTCTTCAGCGCCTTCTGTTCCGGCTCGCTCAGCACCCAGGCGGTCAGCAACTGGCCGTACAGGTCCAGCTTGTACCGCACCGGCAGCTTCTGGCCCGCCACCGCGGCACTGGCCAGCAACTGGTTGTCGGAGCCGAACAGGCGCAGGCCCGGCGCCACGCCGACGGTCTTGCCGTCGAGCGTGGCCGTCTGCGGGGCACCGGCAGACGGCGTGGCGATAACGAGCCTGGCCGCCTGCGCATCGTCCGGGATCGCCCGCACCGGCTGGGCCATCGCGCTTGCCGCACCGAGCAGCAGGGCGGCGGCGCAGGCCAGCGCTGGCAACAGCCTGCGGGCGCGCCCGGGTTGGACAGACTCCGGCGCCTCGCGGCGCGCATCACGACCTGCTGGCATGGGGGAGAACTCCGACAAATGGGACGACGCGTTGGCGGGAAACGCCCAAAGGCGGGCGCAACCCGGCATTTTACCCCGCTGGCGGCCTGGCCGGGTCGGCGATGCGGCGGGGCTCAGAACAGGCAGGATGCCTCTTGCAGCACACGCTGCTTGGACACCGTGCCCATCAGTTCGCGGCCGGCGCTGTCGCGCACCAGCGGGATGCGGTTGATGCCGTGCTCGGCAAACACCGCCAGGGCGTCGCGCAGGCGCGAATCCGGCGTCAGCGCGGGGAAGTCGCGCTCGGCCAGCGCCAGCACGTCGTCCGCGGCGCCCTCGCGCTGGGCGCGCTGCAGCGCATGGATTGACAGCGCGCCCAGCAGGCGGCCATCCGCTTCGACCAGATAGAGGTAGCGCGTGCCGGTCTCGGCAAACTTGTCGGCTGCGGCCGACAGGGTGGCGTTGGGGTCGAGCACGGTATCGGTCGGGTCGCACAGGCCCGCCAGCGTCAGCGTGCGGGCGTGTTCGGCCGCGGCCGAGGCCTGCGCGCGCTCGGCGATCACGCTGTACAGCGACAGCGTCTGGCAGCGTGACGCGGTGTAGTACGCCGCCACTGCGCCGATCATCGACGGCAGCAGCAGCGCGGGCGCCAGCGTCATCTCGAACACCATCAACACCGACATCAGCGGCGCCTGGCTGGTGGCCGCCAGGAACGCGCTCATGCCCACCAGCGGCAGCAGCGGCGCCGCAGCGGCCGCCGTGCCCTGCATGCCGATGGCCAGTAACTGCCCGAGCGCCGCCCCCACGAACAGCGACGGCGTGAACACGCCGCCGACCGCCCCCGAGCCCATGCTGATCACCGTAGCCACCAGCTTGGCCAGCAGCACGCCGGCCACCGGCACGCTCAGCGGCTGCTCCTGCAGGATGGTCTGGATGGTGGAATAGCCGTTGCCAACCACCTCGGGCACCGCCATCGCGAGCACGCCGACCAGCGCCCCGCCCAGCGTCAGCCGGGCCACCGGGCCGCCAGGCATCGCTGCAAAGCGGCTGCGCGCAAAGCCCGCCGCACGCATGAACAGCGCGCCCGCAATGCCGGCGGCCACGCCCAGCGCGGCCGCGGCCAGCAGGATGTGCGGGCGCAGGTCGGGGGCGATATCCAGGCCCGGGTAGAGCGGCTGCAGGCCGCCGTGCCACTGGCTGACCATGGCACCGGCCACCGAAGCCAGGAAGAGCGGCATCAGGCGCTGCACCGCGAGCGCCCCGAACACCACTTCGGCAACGAAGACGGCAGCGGAGAAGGGGGTGTGATAAACGGTGGCAAGGCCCGCCGCGGCCCCGCAGGCGGTCAGCATGCGGCGCATGTTCGAGCCGCCGCCGCGTTCCAGCCGGGTCGACGGGAACAGCGAGCCGCACAGCGCCGCCAGCTGGATCATCGCGCCTTCCTTGCCGACCGAGCTGCCGCTGACGATCGAGAAAAACGACGAGAGCGCGCGCAGCAAGGTGATCCGCACCGGCAGGCGGCCGCTGCCGCTGGCCACCGCTTCCATGTAGTCGGTGGCGCCGCCGTGGCTGCCGGCCAGGCGATTGGCCAGCACCAGCAGGCTGCCCGCCAGCGCGCCGCCCACGGCCGGCACCACCACACGCCACGCCAGCGCCAGCGTGGCGAATACGGCGACCACGTCGGCATGGCTGGAAAACAGGACCACGCCCGCGCCATCCAGCGCCTCCTTGAACAGCGTGGTGGCAATGGCCGCGACGATCCCGACCGGGATGGCCGCGAACAGGGTGACTTCCTGGTCTTCGAGGAAACGCAAGCGCATGGCGGCTTTCCGGGGCACATGTGGAGCGGGTGCGGAGCCGGAGAGGGGCGGGCAGAGGCTGTCATGATAGCGCAGCGCCACCCGCGCAGACCCGATGTGCGCCGGCGCGCATGCGGGGCCGCGCGCGGTGCAGAACCCGCTGGTCCCGGACTGGTACACTACCGCTCTTTCCTTCGCGGGCGGGCCGGTGCCCTGCCATGCCGGCTTCCCGGCGTTCGCGTTCCGATTCCGATCCGATTACCAGGAGCCATCCGGCGTTTGGCGCACCGCGTGCGCAGCGATGGCCCAAGCAGCAATTCATGTCTTTTTCTGAACTCGGCTTGTCCGACAAGATTGTGCGTGCCGTGGCCGAACAGGGCTACACCACGCCGACTCCCATCCAGGCCCAGGCGATCCCCGCCATCCTCAAGGGCGGCGACCTGCTCGCCGGCGCGCAGACCGGCACCGGCAAGACCGCCGGCTTTACGCTGCCGATGCTGCAGCTGTTGTCCGACTCCGCGGCGCGCGGCGCCAATGGCGCGCAGCGTCCGGCCCGCCTGCCGGTGCGCGCACTGGTGCTGACGCCCACGCGCGAACTGGCCGCCCAGGTCGAGGAGAGCGTGCGCAACTACGGCAAGTACCTGCGCCTGCGCTCGATGGTGATGTTCGGCGGCGTCGGCATCAATCCGCAGATCGAGCAGCTCAAGCGCGGCGTCGAGATCGTCGTGGCCACGCCCGGCCGCCTGCTGGACCACGTGTCCCAGCGCACCATCGACCTGTCGCAGGTGGAACTGCTGGTGCTGGACGAAGCCGACCGCATGCTCGACATGGGCTTCATCCACGATATCCGCAAGATCCTCAACGTGCTGCCGGCCAAGCGCCAGAACCTGCTGTTCTCGGCGACGTTCTCCGACGACATCCGCGCGCTGGCAGACCGCCTGCTGAACAACCCGGCCTCGATCGAGGTGGCGCGGCGCAATACCACGGCCGAGACCGTGGACCAGCGCGTCTACCCGGTGGACCGCGAGCGCAAGCGTGAACTGCTGGCCCACCTGGTGCGTCAGCATGACTGGCACCAGGTGCTGGTGTTCACCCGCACCAAGCACGGCGCCAACCGCCTGGCCGAGCAGCTGACCAAGGACGGCCTGTCGGCACTGGCGATCCATGGCAACAAGAGCCAGTCGGCGCGCACGCGCGCGCTGTCGGAATTCAAGTCCGGCACGCTGCGGCTGCTGGTGGCAACCGATATCGCCGCGCGCGGCATCGATATCGACCAGCTGCCGCACGTGGTCAATTTCGACCTGCCCAACGTGCCCGAGGACTATGTGCACCGCATCGGCCGCACTGGCCGCGCCGGCGCCGAGGGCGAAGCGATCTCGCTGGTCTGCGTGGACGAGATTGCGCTGCTGCGCGATATCGAACGCCTGATCAAGCGCAAGCTCGAGCAGACTGTGCTGCCGGGCTTCGAGGTCGACCCGAGCATCGCACCCGAGCCGATCCAGAAGGGCCGCCAACAGCGTGGCGGTGGTGGCCAGGGGCAAGGACAAGGCCAGGGCCGCGGACGCGCCCAGGCGCGTCCGGCCGGCAACGAAGGTGAGGGCGCCCAGCGCCAGCGCCCGGCGCGCGAAGCGCAGGCTGCGCCGCGGCAAGCCCAGGGCGGCCAGCCGCGCACGCGGGCTGCCGAAGGCGGCCAGCGCGGCAACGGTGCAGCCAACGGCAACCGTGGCGGCCAGCCC